>JACQEZ010000006.1 GCA_016200325.1 Candidatus Manganitrophaceae bacterium | reverse complement strand
TGGGTCGATGTCTATGTGCCGCAGGGAACCCCTGCCGGCCTCTATAAAGGAACGGCGCAGGTCACCATCGGATCAACGGTCGCCGCCAAGATCCCCGTTCAGCTGACCGTTCGCGATTTTGATCTCCCCTCGGTTCCCACTCTCAAGACCGCTTATTCGGTCGGCATGGGAGAGGCCGCTTCGGGCCACTACGGGACGAGGGACATCTCCGACACCCAATATTGGGAGCTGATCTGCCTCTATACGAAAGAGATGCTCCTCCATCGCCTCTCGAACAGCAATGTCATCTGGCCTGCCCCGGCTTGGAACAGCAGCCTCGGCAAAATTAACTGGTCGCTCCCCGCAGTCTCAACGAGCTGCAACCAGCGCTATCCGGAGTTCCTCACCGGAGGGAATCCGAATCTGCTTCCCAATGGGAAGCTCCCCAATGCGAAAGTCAGCCGTGCGCGGCTGCGAGATGGAATGGGGTTGAGCACGACGGACGTCGAATCGGTCGCCTATTATCGAGATTACACCCGGCATATCGCCGACATGGGATGGAAATCCCAGATCTTTTATTATCTCTGGGATGAAGCCCCTTATCCCTTGGTGGGGGGCGTCCGCCGCTGCGACCAAACCTACAGCGGCGCCGCCACGACCGCTTGGTCCGGGCTCTACAAAAAGGCGAGATACTTTAAGGACAATGCGATTGACGTTCCGCTGATGGTGACCAGCAGCCGTCAGGCGACCGACGATTGCTTCATCAATTATCTGAAAGTGCCCGACTACACCCAATATATCGATATTTGGACCGTTCCCAATATTTGGATGAACGGAAAACCGACGACGAACTTTCCCTTCAACGCCAACCTGCGGGGCAGCTATGACGCGATCATCACCCCCGGCAAAGCGCTCTTGTGGTATCAGGCCTGCGGCAACCAAGGCTGCAACGGCTCGGAGACCGGCTATCCCTCCCCGATGGTCGATCTGCCGGCGATCTACAGCCGTGCCTATGAATGGCTGACCTACCAATATCAGATCGGCCACACCGCCCCCGGCCCTTCCACCGAGCTCTACTTTGAGACCCTGTATGCTTATGCATGGCCCAGCAACGACCCTTGGAAGAACCTCTATTACTATACCGGCAACGGAGATGGCACCTATTTCTATCCCGGGCGCCCGGACAAGATCGGCGGTACCCACCATATTCCGATCCCCAGCATTCGGCTGAAGATGCTTCGGGAGGGAATCGAGGATTATGAATATCTCACCTTGGCCGCGGCAAAGAAGGACGGACAGGGGATAGACGGCCAGGCATGGGTCAAGGCGAATATCCTGAATCCCTATATGGCGGCGGTCGATCCGGCCGATGGGGTCAGCAAACTGGCTACCTATATCTGGAACAAAAACCCGGGGAGCCCCACCTCCGCCACGGGACTGCTGCGGGCCAGAGAAGAGTTGGCGAAAGCGCTCTCTTCGACCACCCCCCTGAAACCCGATTTTAGCGTGACCGCCGCTTCATCGTCGGCGGTGGCCGGGAACAGCAGCGCCTCGAACATCTCGATCTCTTCGGTCGATGGTTTTCACGGCACCGTCAATTTGACCTGTGCGCCGTCCGATCCGACGCTTACCTGTCGCTTTACCTCTTCTTCATTGGCGGTTCCCAGCGACGGCAGGATCAGCACCTCGATGACCGTCGGCACGCAGGGATCGACCCCCGTCGGAACCTATTCGATTGTGGTCAAGGGGGTGTCCGGAACGCTCGTTCATCAAATCACTTCGACGCTGACCGTGCAGGGGTCGGGCCAGAACGTTTCATACGGAGACAACTTCGACCGCGCTTCGGCCACCGGTTTGGGGAACAACTGGAACGACTACCTCCCCCGCTTTGAGATTTTCAACAACCAGGCCCGGAATGAAACCGGAACCACGCTGGAAGCGTTATTTACCCCGGTGATCGGCCCGGACCAGAGCGTGGCCGTCGATTGCAAGCTGACCGTCAGCGGCAATGGCTGCGGCGTGATGGCCCGTTGGTCCAACGCGGACAATTTCTACTATGCGATGGTCGATGTCGGCCAGCAAAACCTCACCCTCTTTAAGAATGTCGGCGGAACCCCCACCCCGCTGGCGACAGCAAAAAGGGCGATGAGTTACAACAGCTATTATCGGGTCCGCCTGGTGGCAAAAGGATCGACGCTCTCGGTTTATTTTGCCGCTGAAACCGGCCCGGCCATTCTGTTGACCGATGCCAGTTTGAGCTTTGGAAATTATGCCGGGATTCGCTCTTATGCCAATGCAACCGCCACGACGTGGTTCGATAATTTCGTTCTAACGACGCCGTGATATCAGATGAATCGCGTTCCGAGTTGAGAGGATGATTGATTCAGGCTGTTGGGAAAGGAAGGTTCTTGGGAAAAGCACGCGATTGTTTTCACCCGATCTTCCTATTCATTTTGGGCTTGTCTTTGTTGATAACTGAGGACTGACCAACTCAAAGCGAAAGACCGGACCCAAGAGTTGCAAGGGCGCTTCCAATTCCACGAAGCTGGGCGCTTCATCGGCCAGGATCGCGCAGCGGTAGTGAAAATCGGCCGGCAGCTTTCCGAAGAGCCTGCCGAAGAATTGTTTAATCTTTCCGATCTGCGGCTCAAAGGTATACTCCATCGCCTTTTTGGAGAGATCGCCTCCGATCCGGACGGTCTGCTCCCCGACCCAATGCAGTCGCAGTCTGATGACTTCAGGCGCAGGGGTAAATGCGAGAATGCTCACCGTTTCATCACTGCTTTTCGGTATATTCTTCAATACGGTGATGAGCATCCCGTTGTAAGCATCCTCCGGCAGATCGACCTCCCCGGTCCGCTCTTCCTCCTTGCCTTCCTTCCCCGTTTGAGATCTGATTTTGTACCGAGCGGTGTTCCGATCGACAGAGACGTCGACCTGCTCGGAAAATGCGGGCCCACGTTGGATCAAGTGATAGCTGACCATCCTAAAGAGGTGCTGCTGCGCGAAAACCACTTTCTCCTCATGGACGGAGCCGTCTTTGAAACGGAAGATCAACCGGCTTTCGACCCGTTCTTTCTCTTTGACGGTTTGGATGAGCTCTCCCTCGCCGACGGTCTCCCCATCGAGTGAACGGACGAGCAGAAAGCCATGGGTAAAGCCCTCCGGAAAGAGGACTGGGACCGGTGCCGCCTCGACAGGAGCATCGAGCAGGGCTCCTATGATTAGAAGAAATGGGATGAAAAAGGCTGTCATTCGTTTAAAGCTGAACCGATCGCCTACAGAAAGCTTCAGACTCAACATCGTTGCGTTATCCTTTTATTTTGAATCAACATTCCGCTAAGGGACGAACCGATAACGCGTTCACTCCAGAGAAGGGGAGGACACAAAAATGAACCGGGATTGAAATTGAACCTAACGAGGTGGGAATACCGCTTTGAATGGAAAGAAAACGGTGAAGGTCGACCCCTTTCCCTTCCCGAGGCTGTGGGCCTGTACGATCCCGCCGTGGAGTTCTACCAAATGGCGGACGATCGACAGTCCGAGGCCGAGACCTTCATGCGGGCGGGTGTTGGAGCTGTCGGCCTGACGAAATCGATCGAAGACATAAGGGAGAAAGCCGGGATCGATCCCCTCTCCGGTGTCGATCACCCGTAACACCGCATCGGTGTTCGTTCGCTCCAGACCGACCTGAACCTGTCCGCCTCGCGGCGTAAATTTGATCGCATTGGACAGGAGGTTCCAGACGATCTGCTGCAATCGGTTCGGATCGCCGAAAAGGGGTCCCGCCGACGGATCGAGGGTCAGGAGCAGCTCGATCTCTTTTGCCTCGGCCGCCGGTCGAACCGCCGCCACCGCCGCCTCGATGGTCGGAATGAAATCGATCTGCTGAATCTCCAGACGCAGTTTTCCGTTGATAATTCCGGAGACGTCTAAAATATCCTCAATCAGCTTCGTCTGCGCGACGGCATTCCGCTCAATCGTCTCCAGGCCGCTGGCGCGGGTATCCTCATCCCACTCCATCGTCCGAAGCGCAACCGCCCATCCGAGAATCGCGTTGAGCGGGGTTCGAAGCTCGTGGGAGAGCATCGCCAGGAATTCGTCCTTCGCGCGATTGGCCTGCTGGGCCTCATCGCGGGCCTCCCGCGCTTCCCGAAGCAGCCGCTCCCGTTCCTGTCCGGCTTCTTGCTCCGCCGTGACGTCGCGGGTGATTCCGACCATTCGCTCGGGCCTTCCGTCTGCGTCGACCACCACCCGTCCCCGCTCCTTGAACCAGACGATGCCGCCGTCCGGCCGAACTGCCCGGTATTCGGCTTCATAGGTCCCGGTCCTGAGGGCGGTCGTGAGCGCCTTGTCGGTATGTTTCTTGTCGTCCGGGTGGAGCATGCGGACGGGGTTCAACTCGGCTCCGAAGGAGCCCCGGGGAAAACCGAAGAGGACCTCCGGGTCGGTCGACCAGGTCATCCGACCTGAGGCGAGGTGCCATTCCCACGCGCCGATCCTCGCCACCTCCATCGCCATGCGCAAGCGTTCTTCATTTTCCTGGACCCCTTGATGTGCGCGGGTGAGCTCCGCCGTCCGCTCTTGCACCCGCCGCTCAAGCTCCTGGTTCGCGAGCTGCAACGCCTCCTGCGCCTGCTGTCGGTCGGCGATCTCGCGGTGCAGCGCGCCATTCAGCTCTCCGAGCGCCCGACTCTTTCGATAAAGGTCGATGAAGACGCCGATTTTGGATCGGAGAATCCCCGCATCGATCGGCTTGCTCAAGAAATCGACGGCGCCGACTCCATATCCGCGCAAGACATCGGGTTGGTCCACCATATAGGCCGTCAGGAAGAGGATCGGAATATGCTGCGATCGCTTCCGCTGCTTGATCAGCGTCGCGAGCTCGATCCCCCCCACCCCCGGCATCTTGATGTCGAGAACGATGGCGGCGAAGTCATGCTGAAGCAGCAACAGCAAAGCCTCGTCGGCGGAATGGGCCCGGACGACCTTGCAGTCGGTCCCTTCCAGCATCGCCTCCAGTGCATTGAGGTTCATCGGTTGATCGTCGACGATCAGGACCGCGGGGGCTTCCAGCTTTTTTAACGTTTTATTGTCGATAATCATCGATACCCCTTAGCGATAGAGCCAGACGCGAAGCAAGGAGAGAAGCTGGTCGGTATTGACCGGCTTGGCGATATAGTCGGATGCCCCCGCGGCGAGGCACTTTTCACGATCCCCCTTCATCGCCTTCGCCGTGAGGGCCAGAATCGGCAGCGTTCTGAATTTGGAATCGGCGCGGATCTCGCGCATCACCTCGTAGCCGTCCATCTCAGGCATCATGATATCCATCAACACCATGCTCAGATCGGCCGTCTCCTGAATCAGCTCGATCGCCCGGCGGCCGTTGGTGGCGCTGATCACCTCCATCTCATGGTTCTCGAGGACGGTCGTCAGCGCAAAGATGTTTCGGGCATCATCGTCGACCACCAACACTTTGCGGTGGCGCAAGACCTCGTTCGATCCATGGAGCCGGTCGAGGATCTGCCGTTTCGAATCGGGCAGATTGGCGATGATCCGGTGGAGGAAGAGGGCCGTTTCGTCGAACAACCGCTCCGGCGATTGAACGTCTTTGAGGACGACACTCTTTGCCGCGACTCGGAGCTGCGCTTCCTCGGCCTCCGAGAGTTCCTTTCCGGTAAAGACCACCACCGGCAGATCTCGAATCGCTTCGTTTCCTTGGATCCGCTCCAGCAGCTCAAAGCCGGTCATGTCGGGCAATCGAAGGTCGATGATACAACAATCGAAGGTGCTCTCGCCGAGCGCGTGAAGGGCTTCGCCTCCGCTCGCGACGCCGGAGATTTCGATGTCGTCGTGCTCCAACAGGGCGATCACACTCTGGCGCTCGATGTCATTGTCCTCGACGACGAGGAGCCGCTTCTTTTGTCGGGCCACGTAAGTTTTGATCCGATCCAACGCCCGCTCGAGGTCCTCCGTGGTCGTCGGTTTGACCAGATAGGAGAAGGCCCCGTGGGAGAGTCCATGCTGGCGCTCCTCCTCGACCGAAAGCATCTGAACCGGAATGTGACGGGTGGCCGGATCGAGCTTCAGGTTATTGAGGACGGTCCACCCGAGCATATCGGGGAGGAAGACGTCGAGGGTGACCGCGGTCGGCCGGTACTGCCGCGCAAGAGACAGGGCCGCCTGGCCCCGGTTCGCGACGATCCCTTTAAACCCTTTGTCGCGGGCGAGTCCGAGGAGGACGCGGGCGTAGTGCGGATCGTCTTCCACGATCAGCAGCACGGTCTCTCCCTCTTCGATCTCGTCCCGATCGTCGGCGACGCTCTCCTCCGCTTTCGCGATCGTCAAGACCGGAACGGTGCTGGAGGGCGGTGCGACCTGGCGAGTCTCGCTGGTCACGGGCGCCGTGACCGCGCGCGCCGGGCCGGCATACGAGAGCGGCAGGTAGAGGGTAAAGGTGCTCCCCAAACCGGGGGTGCTCACCAGTTTGATCTCTCCCCCGAGCAGCGAGGCCAGCTCGCGGCTGATCGCCAGGCCGAGTCCGGTGCCGCCGTACTTTCGGCTCGTCCCCGCGTCAGCCTGTTGGAACGCCTCGAAGATCAGCCGCTGCTTGTCGGCCGGAATACCGATCCCACTGTCGGCGACGTCGATGGCGACTGCGTTCTGGGCGAATCGGAGGATCGGATGGTCGAGCGACCAGCCCGATTTGACCAGCTGAACTTTCATCGCGACCTGGCCGTGCGACGTGAATTTGAAGGCATTCGAAAGGAGGTTCTTCAGAATTTGCTGCAGACGTTTGGGGTCGCTCGTAAAGGTCCGCGGCAACGCAGGATCGATCTCGACATGAAAGGCGAGGCTCTTCGATTCCGCCAGATGGTGGAAGTTCCGCTCGACGCTGTCGCGAAGGAACGGAAATGCGATCTCCTCGGCTTCGACGGTGACTGTTCCCGATTCGATTTTCGACAGATCGAGAATGTCGTTGATGAGGGTGAGAAGGTCGGTCCCGGCCGAGTGGATGTTCTTGGCATATTCGACCTGCTTCCCCGTCAGATTCCCATTCGTGTTGATGCTCAACTGCTGCCCAAGCATGAGGATCGAATTGAGCGGCGTGCGGAGCTCGTGAGACATGTTCGCCAGGAACTCCGATTTGTATTTGGAGGTGAGCGCCAGCTCGGCCGCTTTTTCCTCGAGCGCGCGCCGGGCCTGCTCGACCTCTTTGTTCTTCCGTTCGACCTCGACATTCTGCTCGGCGAGCTGTTTCGCTTTGGTCCCCAGCTCTTCGTTCGTATTCTGCAATTCCGCCTGCCGCGTCTGCAGCTCAATCGTCAGCTGCTGCGATTGCTGAAGGAGGTTCTCGGTTCGCATCGTCGCCTCGATGGTGTTCAAGACGACCCCGATCGACTGGGTCAGCTGCTCGAGGAAGGTGAGATGGGTCGCCGTGAACGACTGGAGCGACGAGAGCTCGATGACCGCTTTGGTCTCCCCCTCGAACAACACCGGAAGGACGACGATGTTCTCCGGCGAGGCGCCCCCCAAGCTGGAATAGACCTGGGTGTAGCTCTCGGGCACTTTCGTGAGGAGGATCCGCTGCTTCTCCATCGCGCACTGTCCGACGAGCCCTTTGCCGATTTCGATCCGCTTGGTCTGCTCGTCGCCGATCGCATAGCCGGCGAGGAGGAGCAATGCCGGTGACGTATCGGTCCCTTCACCCAGCATCTGGTACACCGCGCCCTGTTGCGCATTGACCAGAGGGGCGAGCTCCGAAAGGAGCAGCTTGCCGACGGTTACGAGGTCCCGCTGACCCTGGAGCATCCGGGTGAATTTCGCTAAGTTCGTTTTCAACCAGTCCTGCTCTTGGTTGCGGTCTGTGGTTGCCCGCAAATTGTTAATCATCGTGTTGATGTTATCTTTGAGCTCGGCCACCTCACCCCGGGCCTCGACCTGGATGGAGCGGGTGAGGTCTCCCTTCGTCACCGCGGTTGCGACCTCCGCGATGGCGCGGACCTGGTTTGTCAGGTTCGCCGCCAGCAGGTTGACGTTGCCGGTGAGGTCTTTCCAGGTTCCCGCGGCGCCCGGCACGTTCGCCTGGCCGCCGAGCCGTCCTTCGACGCCGACCTCGCGCGCCACGTTGGTCACCTGCTCCGCGAAGATCGCGAGCGTGTCGGTCATGCTGTTGATCGTTTCGGCCAGCGCGGCGACCTCCCCCTTCGCCTCCACCGTCAGCTTCTGACGGAGGTTGCCGTTCGCGACCGCCGTCACCACCTTCACGATCCCCCGGACCTGATCGGTCAGGTTGGCCGCCATCACGTTGACCGAGTCGGTCAAGTCTTTCCAGGTTCCCGCCACCCCCGGCACTTCGGCCTGGCCGCCGAGTTTTCCTTCAGTTCCGACCTCGCGGGCCACGCGCGTCACCTCGGAGGCGAACGACCGAAGCTGATCGACCATCGTATTGATGGTGTTCTTCAATTCCAAAATCTCCCCTTTCACGTCGACCGTGATTTTCCGAGACAAGTCGCCGCGGGCCACCGCCGTCGTCACCTCCGCGATGTTCCGGACCTGCGCGGTGAGGTTGGCCCCCATGATGTTCACCGAGTCGGTCAGATCCTTCCAGGTCCCGGCGACGCCGGGAACGACCGCCTGCACCCCCAGCCGGCCTTCGGTCCCGACCTCGCGCGCGACGCGCGTCACCTCGGAAGCGAATGACCGGAGCTGCTCCACCATCGCGTTGATCGCCTCTTTGAGCTGGAGGATCTCCCCCCGGACGTCGACCGTGATTTTTCGGGAGAGGTCGCCGTTCGCCACCCCGATCGTTACCTCCGCGATGTTTCTCACCTGTCCGGTGAGGTTGGAGGCCATCGAGTTGACGTTGTCGGTCAAATCTTTCCAGGTTCCGGCGACCCCCGGCACCGCCGCCTGGCCGCCGAGCTTCCCTTCGGTCCCGACTTCGCGCGCCACCCGGCTGACCTCGGAAGCAAACCCGTTGAGCTGGTCGACCATGGTGTTGATCGTGTTTTTGAGCTCGAGAATTTCTCCCTTCACATCGACGGTGATTTTTCGGGAAAGGTCGCCGCGGGCAATGGACGTCGCGACGTCGGCGATATTCCGCACCTGACCGGTGAGGTTCGACGCCATGGAGTTCACGTTGTCGGTCAAATCTTTCCAGGTTCCGGCGACCCCCGGCACCTCGGCCTGGCCGCCGAGCTTCCCTTCGGTCCCGACCTCACGGGCGACGCGGGTGACTTCGGCCGCGAACGACCGGAGCTGCTCCACCATGGTATTGATAGTGTCTTTGAGCTGAAGAATTTCCCCCCGGACGTCGACGGTGATTTTCTTCGAGAGATCCCCGTTGGCGACCGCGATCGTCACCTCGGCAATGTTGCGCACCTGCGCCGTCAGGTTCCCCGCCATCTGGTTCACGTTGTCGGTCAAATCTTTCCAGGTCCCGGCCACCCCGGTCACTACCGCTTGACCGCCGAGCTTTCCTTCCGTGCCGACCTCGCGCGCCACCCGACTGACCTCGGAGGCAAAGGCATTGAGCTGGTCGACCATCGTGTTGATCGTGTCCTTGAGCTGTAAGATCTCCCCCTTCACGTCGACCGTCACCTTGCGGGACAAGTCGCCACGGGCGACGGCGGTCGCCACCTCGGCGATGTTTCTCACCTGCCCGGTGAGGTTGGACGCCATGAAGTTGACATTGTCGGTCAAGTCTTTCCATGTTCCCGCGATCCCCGGCACCACCGCCTGGCCGCCGAGCTTTCCGTCGGTGCCGACCTCACGGGCAACGCGCGTCACCTCCGAGGCGAAGGCGTTGAGCTGGTCCACCATCGTATTGATCGTGTTTTTCAGCTCCAGAATTTCTCCCTTCACGTCGACTGTGATCTTCTTGGAGAGATCGCCGTTCGCAATGGCGGTGGCCACGTTGGCAATGTTTCTCACCTGTCCGGTGAGGTTGGAGGCCATCGAGTTCACGTTGTCGGTTAAGTCTTTCCATGTTCCCGCGACCCCCGGCACCGCCGCCTGGCCCCCTAATTTTCCTTCTGTTCCGACTTCTCTTGCCACACGGCTCACCTCGGAAGCGAAGCCGTTTAGCTGGTCGACCATGGTATTAATCGTGTTCTTTAACTCCAGAATTTCTCCCTTCACGTCCACCGTGATCTTGCGCGAGAGGTCGCCCCGCGCAATCGCCGTCGCGACGTCGGCGATATTCCGCACCTGACCGGTGAGGTTCGACGCCATCGAGTTCACGTTGTCGGTCAAGTCTTTCCACGTTCCTGCGACCCCTGGCACGGCGGCCTGACCGCCGAGCTTCCCTTCGGTGCCGACCTCCCGCGCCACACGACTCACTTCAGAGGCGAAGCCGTTCAGCTGATCGACCATCGTGTTGATCGTATTTTTGAGTTCGAGGATTTCTCCCTTCACGTCGACGGTGATCTTGCGCGAGAGGTCGCCGCGGGCGATGGCGGTCGCCACGTCGGCGATGTTTCGGACCTGACCGGTGAGGTTCGACGCCATCGAGTTCACCGAGTCGGTCAGGTTTTTCCAGGTCCCGGCGACCCCCGGCACGACCGCCTGACCGCCCAACTTTCCTTCCGTTCCGACCTCGCGGGCGACGCGGGTCACCTCGGAGGCAAAGCCGTTGAGCTGATCGACCATCGTATTGATGGTGTCTTTCAACTCGAGGATCTCCCCTTTCACATCGACCGTAATTTTGCGCGACAAGTCGCCGCGGGCGACCGCCGTCGTTACCTCGGCGATATTCCGGACCTGCGCGGTGAGGTTTGTTCCCATCGCGTTTACCGAGTCGGTCAAGTCCTTCCAGGTCCCGGCCACGTCGGGCACCTCGGCCCGGCCGCCGAGCTTTCCTTCGGTGCCGACTTCGCGCGCCACGCGGCTTACCTCGAAGGCGAAGGAGTTCAGCTGATCGACCATGGTGTTGATGGTGTTTTTTAATTCGAGGATTTCCCCCTTCACGTCGACCGTGATTTTGCGCGACAGGTCGCCGCGGGCGACGGCGGTCGCCACCTCGGCGATATTTCTCACCTGTCCGGTGAGGTTGGAGGCCATCGAGTTCACGTTGTCGGTGAGATCTTTCCAGGTCCCGGCGACCCCCGGCACCACCGCCTGTCCGCCGAGCTTCCCGTCGGTCCCCACCTCGCGCGCCACACGGGTCACCTCGGCGGCGAACCCGCGAAGCTGATCGACCATCGTATTAATCGCCTCTTTGAGCTGGAGGATCTCGCCGCGGACGTCGACGGTGATTTTTTTCGAGAGATCGCCGTTGGCGACCGCGATCGTCACCTCGGCGATATTCCGGACCTGGGCGGTCAGATTCCCTGCCATCTGGTTCACCGATTCGGTGAGGTCTTTCCAGACGCCATAGACATCCTTCACCTGCGCCTGTCCACCGAGCTTCCCCTCCGTTCCGACCTCGCGGGCGACGCGGGTCACTTCCGATGTGAAGACCGAGAGCTGATCGATCATTTTGTTCACCAGCTGGGCCGATCGGAGAAACTCCCCTTCCAGCGGACGGCCGTCCACCTCCAGCGCCATCGACTGTCCGAGATCCCCCTTCGCGACCGCGCCGACCGCCCGGGTGACTTCGGTCGTCGGCCAGACCAGATCGTCGATGAGCGTATTGATGGCGGCGACTTCGTCGGCCCATCCCCCGGAAGCGGCCGGCACCGCCATCCGCTGTTTGAGCTTCCCTTCCTTGCCGACCGCATGGCAAACCCGCGCCGTCTCCTGTGCGCGGCGTTCGGTTACAGCGACGATGTTGTTAAAGGCATCGGCGATCTTCCCATCGACGCCGGTCAGGTCGACCGGCATCCGGATGGCGAATTGGCCGTCGCGGAAGGAAAGCATCGCGGTGAGCAGCTGTTTCGAAAACGAATCGCCGTTTAGGGGGTTGCTTGGGGTATTCGGGTCGACGGTCGCACTTGGACTGTTGCTCTTGTCCATCAATAGGCCTCTTAGTAAGGGTTAATCAGGGTTCCAGCAGATGGAGACGGAAAAGAATTCAAATGGTTTTTATGCCCGGGGCTTGAGAGACGGCGATGAAGGATTGCGGAGTTTTCAAGGCGCATGCGCGGGCCTGTTCACCTGCCAAGTTTTGCTGAGTGGCTGACGCTTGGATACGCGAACCAGACGGTTCGTGTTCCCGGCCGCCGCCGGTTCATCCATACAGTAATTTGGAATAATTTTGCTCTAAAGTCAAGCAAAAGTTGGGCTGATCGAAAGCCATGGCCGCCCCGTCCTGGCCCGCCTTGACCCGCCTTGGCCTGCCCTGGATGGCGGGCGGCGCCACCGATCACGGCCGAGCATTGCTTGGAGGCCCCTTCAAAGCGCTTCCGACGAGATGGGGCGGAATCGGATCGATTTCGAGGAAATTACATTTCTTTATGTATAGTCAGAAAAGAGATATCGGGTATAGTTTATTCAAAGGAGCTCCGATGCCTAATAAAAGCACGGTCTTAATTGTCGATGATGAGGAGGGACCGAGGGCCTCTCTAAAAATGGCCTTGATGCCGTTTTATCAAATAGAAGAAGCGACGGACGGTTTTCAGGCGCTCGACATTGTTCGTCGGCGCAAGATCGATTTGGTGACGCTCGATCTGCGGATGCCGCAGATGGATGGAACCGCCGTCATGATGGCCATCAAAATACAGGACCCTCACATTGAAGTGCTGATCATCACCGGATATGGAACGATCCCCAAGGCGATGGAGTTGGTGTTGATGGGGGCTTGCGGTTTTTTAATGAAACCGTTTCAGATTCCCCGGCTCCTTGACGACGTTGCGCGGGCCATCGAGAAGAAGAAAAAATCCGACCGGTTGAATCTCCAATCCCACTAGATCACCGTCCCCTTCCCTGATGTGACACCCCCAAAGAACCCTCACCCCCTTCGTCCGGCCCGACCGTTATCACGCCGGAGTCTCAGGCCATTCGTTGAGGAATCGAGAATCATCCTTGCGCTGGGGCCGCTCGTTGGTATTAAATAAAGGGAGGCTCTTTTATGTCGCTCTGAAGAGAATTTGGTTTATTAGAAGAAGGCGAACCATGATCAAAGTGGCCATTATCCTGGGGAGCACGCGGCCGGGCCGCAACGGCGAAGCGGTCGCCCAATGGGTCTATCAGATTGCAGATTGCAAAAAAACGTACCGATGCTGAATACGAGCTCGTCGACATTAAAGCGTTCAACCTGCCGCTCCTCGATGAGCCGATGCCCCCTCCTTGGGTCAGTATACAAAGCCGCACACCAAAGCCTGGTCGGCCAAGCTCGATCCCTTCGATGCCTATGTTTTCGTCACCCCCGAGTACAACCATGGGACCTCCGGCGCCCTCAAAAATGCGATCGATTATTTATATCGGGAGTGGAACAACAAGGCGGCGGGGTTTGTTGGCTATGGCAGCGCCGGCGGCACGCGCGGTGGAACAACTGCGGCTGGTGATGGCCGAGCTGCAGATTGCCGATGTGCGTGCCCAGGTGATCCTCTCCCTCTTCACCGATTTTGAGAACTTCAGGGTCTTTAAGCCGGGCGCAGGCCAGGAGGAATCGGTCAACATAATGCTCGATCAGGTGATCCGCTGGGGCGGGGCGATGAAGACGCTGCGGAAATAATCTATCCTATTTACGAATCAAAACCATTCTGCACCTAAAGCGAGCGTTTAACCGACAGGACATTCCTCTCGGCGCTCGCTCCACCTCCCTTTAAAAATACCCCGTTTGGGGGATTGTCCAATTCCCTTAAATATTTCAGAATGGCTAAGGATATAGAACATTCTGGTCCGGCCTGATGCTGCCGCCGGAAGCAGATGCGCTTCGATGTTTTTCGCTGGAGGTCTGCCGGACACTCGGATCGAATCAGCCATTCTCTTTGGAGGAGGACTCAATCATGAAAGCACTTGTCTATCACGGTCCGGGCAAACGGGCCTGGGAAGAAAAACCGAAACCGATCATTCAAGCGCCGACCGATGCCGTCGTGAAGATCACGAAGACGACGATCTGCGGAACCGACCTGCACATCCTCAAAGGAGATGTCCCGGAGGTCACCGACGGGCGGATCCTCGGCCATGAGGGGGTCGGCGTGATCGATCAGGTCGGCGATGCGGTCGGCAGTTTCCAGGCCGGCGACCGGGTATTGATCTCCTGCATCACCTCTTGCGGCCGCTGTGCCAACTGCAAGCGGGGGATGTATTCGCACTGCGAGAACGGCGGCGGCTGGATCCTCGGCCATTTGATCGACGGAACGCAAGCCGAATACGTCCGGATCCCTTTTGCCGACACCAGCCTCTACAAAATTCCGGAAGGGGTCGATGAAGAGGCTTTGACGATGCTGAGCGATATCTTCCCGACCGGCTTCGAATGCGGCGTGCTGAACGGCGCGGTGAAGCCGGGAGACCTCGTCGCAATCGTCGGGGCCGGACCGATCGGGCTCGCCGTCTTGGCGACGGCGCAGCTCTACTCCCCGGCCGAGATTCTCATGATCGATGTCGACGACAACCGCCTGGAGGTCTCCAAAAAATTCGGAGCGACCAAAACGATCAACAGCAGCGACGGCCGCGCGGTCGAAAATGTGATGGGGTTGACCGGCGGAAAAGGGGCCGATGTTGCGGTGGAGGCGGTCGGTATTCCGGCGACGTTTGATCTCTGCCAGAAGATCGTCGCCGCCGGCGGACACATCGCCAACATCGGGGTTCATGGAAAACCGGTGACGTTCAATATCGAGAAGCTCTGGTCCCACAATATCACCCTGACGACCCGCTTGGTCGATACCGAGACGACACCGATGCTCCTGAAAATGGTAAAATCAGGGAAGCTGCAGCCGAAGCAATTCATCACCCATCGGTTTAACCTGAATGACGTGATGAAGGCGTATGACACCTTCGGAAATGCCGCCAAGGAAAAAGCGCTCAAGGTCGTCATGTCGGCGAACTAAGCATACCGTCTAAAGGGAGGGGACCGGTTCAATTCCCGCTCTGCCGCTCCCCTCCTTTAACGAATCACCCCCACGGAGACTGAATGTCCAAGGAAAAACCGAAACGTCCGGCATCCCACGTTATCCCGGAGCGGGAGCCGGCCCATGACCTCCTTCGCGCCCGGCACCATCCCCTCGATCTCTTCTTCTCCCCGAAGACGGTCGCGCTCGTCGGCGCGAGCGAGCAGGAAGGGAGTGTCGGGAGGACCCTCCTCCGCAACCTGGTCGGCAGCCCGTTCGGCGGCGTGGTCTTTCCGATCAATCCCAAGCGGGTGAGCGTCCTCGGAATCAAAGCGTATCCCAATATTGCGTCGGTGCCGGAACCGGTCGATCTCGCCGTCATCGCCACCCCGGCGCAGACGGTGCCGGAAATCATCCGAGAATGTGTCGACGCCGGCGTTCGAGGAGCGATCATCATCTCGGCCGGCTTCAAAGAGGCGGGGGCCGCCGGGGCCGAGCTGGAGCGGCAGATTCTTGCCGAGGCGCGGCGGGGAAAGATGCGGATCATCGGCCCCAACTGTCTCGGGGTGATGAACCCGTTGACCGGCCTCAACGCGACGTTCGCAGGGGCCATGGCGCGGGGAGGAAGTGTCGGCTTCATCAGCCAGAGCGGCGCGCTCTGCACGGCGATTCTTGATTGGAGTCTTCAAGAGCTGGTCGGCTTCTCCGCGTTCGTCTCGATCGGATCGATGCTCGACGTCAACTGGGGCGATCTGATCGATTATCTCGGCAACGATCCCCGGACGCAGAGCATCGTCCTCTACATGGAATCGATCGGTGATGCCCGCTCGTTCCTCTCGGCGGCCCGCGAGGTCGCGCTGACCAAGCCGATCATCGTGATCAAAGCGGGACGGACCCAGGCCGCGGCGAAAGCGGCCGCTTCGCACACCGGCGCCCTGACCGGAAGCGATGAGGTGCTGCATGCCGCGTTTCGCCGATCGGGTGTCCTCCGGGTCGACCGAATCGCCGACCTTTTCTACATGTCGGAGGTCTTATCCAAACAGCCCCGGCCCAAAGGCCCGCGTCTGACGATCGTGACGAACGCCGGCGGACCGGGGGTGCTCGCAACCGACGCGTTGATTCTGGGCGGAGGGGTTCTCTCGGAGCCGGCGCCGGAGACGATCAAAGCGCTCAACCAATTTCTTCCCCCGCATTGGAGCCACGGCAATCCGATCGACATCCTCGGAGACGCCAGCGCCGAACGTTACGCGAAAGCGGTGGAGACCGCCGCCCAGGACCCTCACAGCGACGCGCTTCTCGCCATCTTGGCCCCGCAGGCGATGACCGATCCGACCCAAACCGCCGAGCGGTTGAAGGCGCACGCGCGGCTCGACGGCAAGCCGATCCTCGCGAGCTGGATGGGGGGCGCCGACGTGGCCGCCGGCACCCAGATTCTAAACCAGGCCGGGATTCCGACCTTCCCCTATCCCGACACCGCCGTCCGCGCCTTCAACTACATGTGGCGATACAACTATCATCTTCGAAGCCTTTATGAAACCCCGGTGCTTACCACCGAAGAGGGGATCCATCCCGGCGCCGCCGAGCGGCTGATTCGGTCGATCCGCAAATCAGGACGAACGCTCCTGACCGAATTCGAATCAAAGCAGCTGCTCTCGGCCTACGGCATCCCCACGGTCGAAACCCGTATTGCAAAAAGCGAAAATGAGGCGGTCGAGACGGCGGCGGAGATCGGCTATCCGGTCGTCCTCAAACTCGATTCGAAGACGGTCACACACAAGAGCGATGTCGGTGGGGTGCAGCTCAACCTGGCGAACGCCGCCGCCGTCCGACGCGCCTACCGGGCGATCGAGAAAAGGGTACCTGCACGGGATTTCCTCGGGGTCACCGTCCAGCCGATGGTCCGGCAGGAAGGTTATGAATTAATTTTGGGAAGCAGCCTCGACCCGGAGTTCGGTCCGATCCTCCTTTTCGGCACCGGGGGAACCCTCGTGGAAGTCTTCCAAGATCGGGCGCTCGGTCTTCCGCCGTTGACGACGACCCTCGCCCGACGGATGATGGAGCAGACACGGATCTTCACCGCGCTCAAAGGGGTGCGGGGTAAAGCGCCGGTCGACCTTGCGGCGCTGGAGCAGCTCTTGGTCCGGTTCAGCCGTCTGGTGGTGGAACAGCGCTGGGTGAAGGAGATCGACATCAATCCGCTTCTCGTCTCATCGGCGCGGCAGATCGCGCTCGACGCCCGGGTGCTCCTTCATGGAAAAGAGGTCCGGGAGGAGGCCCTTCCGAAATTGGTGATCCGCCCCTACCCGACCCAATATGTCGGTGAATATACGCTCAAAGACGGAACG
Organism: Candidatus Manganitrophaceae bacterium; assembly: GCA_016200325.1. NCBI lineage: Bacteria > Pseudomonadati > Nitrospirota > Nitrospiria > Candidatus Troglogloeales > Candidatus Manganitrophaceae > Candidatus Manganitrophaceae bacterium. Next base: position 78,905 of record JACQEZ010000006.1, on the reverse strand, counting down.
AGGGTGACGATCCGACCGATCCGTCCGGAAGATGAGCCGATGATGGTCCGGTTTCATCAAAACCTCTCCGACCAGAGCGTCTACCTCCGCTACTTTCAGGCATTGAAGCTCAGCCAGCGGACCGCCCACGAGCGGCTGACCCGGATCTGCTTCATCGACTATGATCGCGAAATGGCGCTGGTCGCGGAGCACAAAGATCCCAAAACGGAAGCGCGGCAAATCTTGGCGGCTGCCCGGCTGACCCAGATTTCAGGGACGGAGGAGGCCGAGTTTTCAATGCTGATCAGCGATCCCTATCAACGAAAAGGACTCGGCACCGAGCTGCTCCGTCGGCTCATCCAGATCGGCCGAGACGAACATCTCAAACGAATCCGCGCCGATATCCTGGCCGACAATCTCCCGATGCAACGGATCTGCAAGAAGCTCGGGTTCCGCCTACGGCGCCAGGTCGGCGATCCGTTGGTTGCGGCGGAGCTCGATCTTTAAGGACGATTCGTCGGCGGTTCGCTTTTTGGACCCCTGAGGCAGATCAGCCAAACGTGAACGCATAAACCGCCACACCCTGATCTAGAAATTCGATCTCGAACAGTCGGTCCGCGATCGGCGTCGGTTGTCGTATCAGCTGATAAAGCCGCGGTTCGGTCACCATGCCGTTGCCCTGTTCGTCCACGTCGACGCCGTGCGCCGCGCCCGGCGGCTCTCCATCGATCCGGACGCGAAACCGGATGGAACCGCCTTGCATGGCCGGCCCCATGACGAGATGAAGATCGCGGGCGTGAAAGCGGGATCCGATCCGCCCGTTGGCCGAGTTCAGCACCGAGGCTTCGTTTCCGACCGTCCAATCCCCTGAAAGGGCCCACTGATTGAGCCCCAATCGCACGGGGGCGGCATAGACGCGGCGCTGGTTCAATGTTGCGCCGCCGGGGGAGGCAAAGCGCTCGGTCCGGTCATATCCGAGATAGTTCTCCGGGGATTTCAAGCGCCCCCAGTCGGCCGTCGCTTCCACACCCCGGGCGTCGACTGAAACCAGGTCACGACCGATGCCGCCGAATCCAGCCTCGGCCAGCAATTGCTGAATGATCCTTTCGGACTGATTATATTTCCCCTCGCCGAATTGATGATGTCGGATTTGTCCCTTCGCATCGATGAAATAGAGCGCCGGCCAATATTCGTTATCGAACGCACGCCAGATCGCATGGTCGTTATCGACCGCCACCGGATAATCGATCTTCATCGCATTCACCGCGCGGCGAACGTTCTCGATGTTTTTCTCGAATGAGAACTCGGGGGCGTGCACGCCGATCACCACCAATCCGTGATCCTTGTATTTCTCAGCCCACGCCCGGACATAGGAAAGGGAGCGGAGCCAGTTGATGCAGGTGTAGGTCCAGAAGTCGATGAGGATAACTTTTTCGCGCAAGCCGGCCGGCGTCAGCGGTTTTGAATTGAGCCACGCGGTGGCATGGCCGAGAGAAGGGAACGTCCCTTCAATCGGTAATTGGGCCGCCGGGGATTTCATCTGCTGCACCTCTCTTTCGTTTTCGGCCAGCGTCTCAATCGACACGCCGAGGATGCCGACGAGTATCACGGTAAGCAAGAGCCGGGTTGCTTTCATGACGGATCCTTCCATAAGATTCCACGCAGGCGAATGCGGATCGATTACGGTCGCCGTCAATGACCGGCTCGGCATCCTGTTCCGGCATTCCGAAGGAAAGAGCGCGCTCCTTTCCAGCCGGTCCAGCCGGCGGTTGTTACGACTTGATGAAAGCCAGCAGGTCGGCGTTAATGGTGTCGGCCTCGGTCGTCGGCATGCCGTGCGGAAAGCCTCTATAGGTTTTTAGGATGCCGTTCTTCAGCAGCTTTGCCGACAGCGGCGCGGAATCGGCATACGGGACGATCTGGTCGTCATCGCCATGCATCACCAGCACCGGCACCGTGATCTTCTTCAGGTCTTCAGTGAAGTCGGTCTGGGAGAAGGCGACGATGCCGTCATAATGCGCCTTCGCCCCTCCCATCATCCCCTGGCGCCACCAGTTCCCGATCACCCCCTGAGACGGTTTCGCGCCGGGCCGGTTATAGCCATAGAAGGGTCCGGCCGGCAAATCGTAATAAAACTGGGCGCGATGGGTGGCGAGCTGCGCCTGAAATCCGTCAAAAACCTCCTTGGGCAGCCCACCCGGATTGGCGGCTGTCTTTACCATCAGCGGCGGCACCGCGCTGACAATCGCCGCCTTTGCCACCCGGCTTTCACCATGGCGCGCCAGATAATGGACCACTTCGCCGCCGCCGGTGGAGTGGCCGACGTGCACGGCATTTTCCAGATTCAGATGCGCGGTCAAAGCCGCGAGGTCGTCGGCATAATGATCCATGTCATGGCCGCCGCCGGTCTGGGTGGAGCGACCATGGCCGCGGCGGTCATGGGCGATCACACGGAAACCTTTGCCGAGGAAGAAGAGCATCTGCGTGTCCCAATCGTCCGCCGAGAGCGGCCAGCCATGGCTGAACACGATCGGCTGACCGGTGCCCCAATCCTTGTAATAAATCTCGGTTCCATCCTTCAGCGTTATCGTACTCATGATTTTCTCCTTCTCAGTTTGATGGTTCTCTTGCGAGACGTTATTGTGCATGACAAGACCAGACCCTGTTCATCACGCCTTGCGCAAAAGGTTCCCCCCTACCCTTCCTTCATTTGAAGGAGGTGCACGCCTCGCATATCGAGCAAGTAGCTCCCCCGGATATGTGTGATGCGGATGAGCGTATTGTCGCACCGGGAACAACGGATGATCGTCCCCATCCGGTGCATGTAGGCAGCGGCCGCGCCGATCACATCGTGGGCGCCGCAGCCGGCGCAGGTGGCCTGGGCGAGGGTCATTTCAAAGGGAAAGATTTCTTGCAAGATGCCGGCGGCAGCGTTACCGTCTAGCTTATTCTCCATCATGCTTTTTCTCTCCGGTCGGTCCGAATCGTTCCGTCTTGAGGCGTGCCGGTTCATGTCCCAGTTTGACCAGAATGGCTGCGGCCGTTTCGACGAAAGGGGTTGGCCCGCAGATAAACGTCAGCGGACGCTGCTCGACCGGCCAGGCCACCTCCCGCAGCATCTGGAGATCGATCCGGCGGGAGTAGCCGGTCCATCCGGGCGGCTGCGCTCGGGTCAGCGTCTGCAACACCTCCAACATCGCGCTGCTTTTCATTCGCCGGTTGAGTTCGTCACGGTAGATCATCTCCTCCAGAGCGCGCGACGAATAGAGCAGACGGGTCGCCACCGTGCCGGCCGCGGCGTCCCGGTGGCGCAGCATCGCCATCAGCGGCACGATGCCCGACCCTCCGGCCACCAGCAGGAGCGGGCCGCCGATCTCCGCCTCCCAGACGAAGTAGCCTCCGATCGGGCCGCGCAGCTCCAGTTTGTCGCCGACGCGCAGCTCCTCGGTGAGGTAGGGGGACACCTCCCCGTCATCGAGCCGTTCGACGGTGAGCGTCACCCGCGGCGCCTCCTCGGGCGGAGAGGCGATAGAATAGCTTCGCTCGGCCCGGTAGCCGTCTTCTGCCGTGAGTCGCACGTCGACGTGCTGCCCCGCGCGATGCCCCGTCCAGCCGGGGAGATCGAGTGTAATGCTCTTCGTCCGGGCGGTTTCCGGCCGCGTCGCCACCACCTCGCCGAGCTGCCAGCTCAGTCGCCCCAGTAGCGTTCTTCCTTCCATGGATCACCGTGATTGTTGTAGCCGAGCGACTCCCAGAAGCCCGGCTCATCCTTCTCAAGCAGACGGAGGCCGCGCACCCACTTGGCGCTCTTCCAAAAGTAGAGATGGGGGATCAGCAAACGCGCCGGGCCGCCATGTTCAGACGCCAGCGGCTCCCCTTCATAGGTATCGACAATCCAAGCCTTCCTCCCCGTCACCTCTTCCAGCGGCAGATTGGTGGTATAGCCCCCATCACAGAAGGCGATCACGTATTCGGCCGCCGTGGCGACCTGCGCGAGCAGGAGATCGAGGGAGACCCCCTCCCAGTACGTGTCGAGCTTCGACCACTTGGTCACACAGTGAATGTCCCGGGTGATTGTCTCGCGTGGGAGCGTATGAAATGCATCCCAGCTCCAGCGTTTCGGCTGATCGACCTCCCCGACAATGGAGAAATCCCAGCTCGCGAGGGGCGTCTGCGGGGTCGGCCCTGCCGAGAGGACGGGAAAGTCACGCTCAAGGTATTGTCCCGGCGGGAGTCTCTCGCTGAGGTCACTCGTCCGGCGTCGACCGTGAAACCCGCGTGAGAAGAAACCTTCACTCATCTCTTCGCCTCCTGTTCTTTCTCGCGTCCGGATCGTGAGCACGGCGATGACCTTGAGAGAGCCCGGCCGTACATATCCTCTCTTCTTCGTTGATCACTCCCCTATTTACGCAGAGGTCGGAAGCCGGCGCGGACCTCTTCTGAAAAGAGTTGCGGCTGCTCCCACGCCGCGAAGTGTGTCCCCTTATCGAGCTTGTTGTAGTGAATGAGCTTCGGATACGCCTGCTCCGCCCAGCTCCGCGGGGCGGTGTAGATCTCCTCGGCGAAGGCGCTCACGGCGACCGGGATCCGGACCCCCCTCGCGTCGAAGAAACCGCCCTTTGCCGGAAGCTGCCGGGTGTCCCAGTAGAGGCGCGCCGAGGAAATCGCGGTGTTCGTCAGACAGTAGAGGGTGACGTTGTCGAGGACGTCGTCCCGCGACAGCCCCTCCTTCTTCCCGTCGAAGACCCGGGCGATCATCTCTTCGCTGCGCGCGTCGTGGTCGAGCATCCAGGCCGCGAGGCCGATCGGAGAGTCGACCAGCCCGTAAAGCGTCTGCGGGCGGAGGCCCATCTCGTTGGCGTAGCCGAGCCCCTTCTTGTAGAAAAAGTCGAGCTGACCCCACGCGTGCCGCTCGTCGGGTGTGAGATCGGTCGGCGGGGCCTCGTTGGACGCGAGCGCCTTTGCAATGTCGGCTGGAACCGTGGCCGGCATGTTGGTGTGAATGCCGAGCAGTCCCGGCGACTGCTGCAGGGCCATCGTCTCCGAGACGGCATTCCCCCAGTCGCCCCCCTGCGCCACGAACCGGGTGTAGCCGAGACGCTGCATCAGCGTCGTCCAGGCGCGAGCGATGCGGGCGGGGTTCCACCCGGGCGCCGTCGGCTTACCGGAGAAGCCGTAGCCCGGCAGCGATGGAATCACGACATGGAACGCGTCCGAGGCGCTCGCACCATGCGCTGTCGGATCGGTCAGCGGCCCAATAACTTTCATCTGCTCGATGATCGAGCCGGGCCATCCGTGCGTGATGATCAGCGGCAGTGCGTTCTCATGCTTCGAGCGGACGTGGATGAAATGAATGTCGAGCCCGTCGATGTTCGTGATAAAGTTCGGCACCCCGTTCAGCCGCACCTCAACCTTGCGCCAGTCATAATCGGTCGCCCAGTAGCGCGCAAGCGATTGCATCGTCGCGAGCTGCACCCCCTGCGAGTCATCCGAGACCGTTTCCCGCTCAGGCCACTTCGTTGCGTTGATGCGCCTGCGCAGATCGGCGAGGTCTGTATCTGGAAAACTCACGCGAAAAGGGCGGATCGCATTCTGATCAGCCACCTGCTCGCTCCCTCGTTGTCTCGGACTGGTTTGGGCCACGGTCTCCTCCCTTTGAGTCGTTTTGGATTTTTGGGTTTGTGCGTAGGCAAGTCAGCGAGCGCGGCGGCTTGAACGCGGCTCGGAGCTCCGCCGTGAAGTGGCGACCCTTGTCGACCTTGTTATATTAGATAAGATAAGTTTGGAATAAAGCGGTACCGGGTCGGCGCGAACGATATTGCGACCATGCACATTTTCCTCTTTGAGTTTGAGTCTATGAACGTCAAACCAGATGTCATATCGCAAATCGAATGCCAACCGTAAGCCATTGAAGTCGTTCGAGCCGCGAATCGCAATGCCTCTTGTTTTCAAGGTCTGGGGTAACGATTCGTTCTTAAACGTATCAAAATGTATCGTAAGGAGAGAAACCCCATTTGGAGATTCCGCCCGGCTCGAATTCACGGCAGCGTTTAGGATGACCAAGGTCTGTTTAATGACGGTCGGTTCTCAACGGATGCGCTTGCGCGATTTAGTAAATCTTTTGATGATTTGAAGAAAAGGGTTTCTGAGCAGCAGCTTCGTCGAATAAAGGACTTGTGAGGAGGTAAACAATAGGCGGACTGGGAGGGTAATGAAACAAACGGTTTATAAAATGGAAAATCTCTGGAAATTCTTACCGAGAATATAATATTTTAGGATAATTGAAAGATCAATTGAATATTTCTTAAGTCGTTTCCGTCCCCGATTCGGGAAATGGTTCCCGAACCGGCCGGCGCCTCTTTTCGCAAAATATTTGACAACGACATACAAAGTGCTACCCTTTCCTATTATTATTTTGTATACAAAGTAAGCGCTCAAGCAGGTGGAGGAAGCGACCTTGTCCCTTCATAAAAAAATAAATAGCCCCGATCCAGGCGGTACGTTGATTAAGGCCGCTTGAGTGAACCCCGGGACCCGCTGCCGCTGTTTTGCGAAATAGGAGAAAGCGGTCCCTTTCTGATCCAACAAAGGAGAAAAAAGATGAACCGATGGAAGATGACCCTACTTCTGCTTGCAACCCTGACGGTTGTTTTGCCGGCGTGTAACCGGAAGATGGAAAACAGCGCCTTAAAGACCGAAGGAACAGAAGCTCCCGGTCTGAGCGCGCATGCCGCCCCTTCGACGGAGGGGATGCCCAGACACGATTTAATGGAAGTGATTCCTCCCTCTTCGAGTTCGGCGCAAGTTCCAAAGCAGACGGCGATGGGGGTTCCCAAGAAGGCGCTTCAACTTCAGGATACCTTCTTTGATTATGACAAGGCGCTCCTTCGGCAAGAAGCAAAAACCGGATTAATAGAGGATGCAAAAGCGTTAAAGGAACATCCTGAAACAAAAGTCACGATTGAAGGGCATTGCGACGAGCGAGGGACGACCGAGTATAACTTAACTCTCGGAAACCGTCGGGCGGAGGCGGTAAAGCGATATCTGATCGATTTGGGTGTTGCCCCCTCCCAGCTCTCGACCATCAGCTATGGAAAAGAGAAGCCGTTCTGCTCCGAACAGAGCGAGGGATGTTACCGTGAGAATCGGCGAGCCCATTTTGTTTCGCCGGGTGCAGAAAATTGAGAGAGGTTGTTTCAGTGTGAATGTTTGAGAGAGGCGCAGGGCCTCTCCCAAACGGTATTCCGTGACCAAAGATTCGAAGATCAAGGATGGTTTTGCATCGTCAGGCCGACTTCAGGCGTTGTCTGCGTTTCCGACGGGCGGGAAACCGGCTTCTGCGCGCTTTGCAAGAGGTCACATCCGCTCTCAATGTAGTGGGGACAGGAGGTGCAGACCTCTTTCGACATTCTCTCGGCGGCGGCCATGATCGCTTCGCTCGCCCGATCGAAAATCCGCCACTCCGGGATGCGGTCGATCAGCTCCATTTTTGTCAATACGGAGCGAACCTGCGGCTGTAACCCGCTGATATAAAGCTTCGCGCCGATATGCTCCGTATGGTCGAGAATGGCACGAAAGGCCATGACGCCGGTGGCGTCGATCATCGTGACCAGCCGGAGACGAAGAATCAGGACTTTCATGTCAAATCTTTTCTTCACCTCATTGACGAACTTCTCCGCCGCGCCGAAGAAGATCGGCCCGCCGACCTCGAAGACCACGACATAGGGACAGACCTGAATCGGCTCGGCCTTTTCGGGGGTTTTGAGGATTGAATCGACCGACTGGTTAAGCATTCCGAGGCCGCTCATTCTCCGGATGAAGAGGAGCCCCGCGGCGATCAATCCGATCTCAACCGCCAGGATCAGATCGAACGCCACCGTGATACCGAAGGTGATCAGCAAGACGATCCGGTCGGCTTCGGGGGCGCGAAAGACCGCCCGGGTGCTCTCCCACTCCACCATGCGGAAGGAGGTCATCATTAAGATTCCGGCCAATGCGGCGAGGGGGATATGGGCGGCGAAGTCGGCGAGGAAAAACATGATGATCACCAGCGTGACACTGTGAAAGATGCTGGAGAGGCGCGACTTCGCCCCGCTCTTGACGTTCACCGCCGTCCGGGCGATCGCGCCGGTAGACGGAATCCCCTGAAAGAAAGCGGTCACAATGTTCGCCAGCCCCTGCCCGACCAGCTCCTTATTGCTGTCGTGGCGTTCGGAGGTCATCATGCTGTCGGCGACCACCGCCGAGAGGAGCGATTCGATGGATCCAAGCGCCGCCAATGCCAGCGCCGGCCGAATCAAAAGTGAAAGATCTCCCCACGACCATTTGGGAAGCTGGGGGCTTGGAAGGAGGTGGGGAATCGCCCCGATCGTCGGGACATTCAGGTGGAGCAGGGCCGCCAGTGCGGTGATCAAGGTGAGACCGATCAAAGAGGCCGGCACCCGGCGGGTGATGGAGACCGGCATCATCCACATGATCAGGAGGATCGCGGCCGTCAGAAGAACCGCCGAAAGGTTCGCCTGCGGAAGGTGGGTAACCGTGATATAGATCTTTTCAAAAAAATTCGCATCTCCGGCGGCCGGGAACTGCAGGCCGAGGGCATTGTTCAGCTGACCGGCAAAGATAATCACGGCGATTCCATTCGTGAAGCCGGTGATCAACGGATGAGGAATATAAAGGACGAACCGCCCCATCTTCGAGAGACCGAGGGCGATCTGGAAGACGCCGGCAAGAATCGCAGCGACCCAGAGCTTCTGTATCCCATACTGCGCAACAATCCCGGCGAGGATCACCGCCATAGCGCCGGTCGGTCCGGTAATCTGTACTTTCGAGCCGCCGAAGAGGGCCGCCACGACAGCGGCGACGATCGCGGTGTAAAGCCCGTATTTCGCATCGACCCCTGAGGCGAGCGCAAAGGCGAGCGCCAGCGGGAGGGCAACAATCGCCGCGGTTATCCCTCCCCAGAAATCGCCCGCCACATCGACGAGATAGTTTGTTTTTGTAAACATCCATACCCGATCGACATAAGAAACCGACGACGTAACCACCGGCGTCGGCGTAACCACCCCCGTTTTCATCTGGTCCCTTTCTCAAATAAATCAATTAGACATGAACAACGTGTTCAAATTAACTATAGCAAATAATGCAACATGTCGCAAATAAATATATGTTGCATTTGCATGATGAATCGTGTAGCATCTGGAGGGTGCATCGTCCACGATGACATCGCCGAGTGGACCGGAGGGAATATGAAAAAACATAAAGATTTGATTGCCGTGCTCCGTCATAATCAGCAGCGGATTACACCGGCCCGGCAGATTTTGCTTCAGTACTTCATCGATCATCATTCGAGGGACCTCTCCCTGCCGGAGATCGTCGCGCATCTTCAGGACAAGCTCCCCGGCATCAACCGGTCGAGCATCTATCGAAATCTGGAGATGCTCAAGCAGCTGAGCGTGATCCAGGAGATCAGCGTTCCGGGAAAAGGGAAGCGGTATCAGTTTATCTTCGAGCAGCCGGTCCACCATTTCATCATTTGCAAAGCGTGCGGTAAAGTCAGCAAAGGGAACCGGAGCTTCTTCGAACAGGTGGAAAGGGCGCTGCGGGAGATCCACGATTTCCAAAAAGCGAATCTCTCGGTCACCTTCTACGGCTTTTGCTCCAAATGCCAGACGGCGTAGGACCGATTCGATCGGGATGGACCGGGTTTACGCGGGCGGCGCCATCAGCTATGGGCCGACACAATTTCAATCGTCCCTCTCATCCCCTTGTGATACGGGCAATAAAAATCGTACAGCCCCGCCTTTTTCTTCGGCACCCTGATTTTCTGGACCCCGCCCGGTTGAACGACCCCTTGATATGCAAACGCCGGGATGATCAGCCCGTGGGTGTTCGCTCCCTTGTTCTCGATTGAAAGGACGCTGCCGCCTCTCACCTTCACCTGAAGGTAACGCGGAGAGTAATAGTTGTCCCGGGCGACGAGGAAGGGGGCGCCGGGGTTTTGCTCGATCAGCTTCGGGACCTTCGGAACATGGACCTGGGGGCCGACGCTGGCCGATCCGAATGAAACGAATCCGAATAAAGCTGATGAGATTAGAAGCGTGACCGCCGTGCGGAGCCGGGCCTTCCTCCCTGTCGAGCCGCTGAACGACGACCGTTTTCCTGAAACCCTTTTCGAAAAATCTCCCCTGCTTTCCATCGGCCCCTCCCAAAATAAAAAAGCCCCCCGCCTGTTTTCTGTGAGGAGCGCCCTTGCTCCAGAAAGGTCCCCGTTGTCCTTCTCCGCTTTAAAAGAGCAAGCCTTATACCAGAGTGGAGTGACAATGCTTTTTGAAGAAAGAGAGGGGGCCGGCATGGGTTTTATACAAATGAAATATATTTTCTATGCATCACCGGCAGGCAGAGGCGCCGATCACTTCATTGGATCGGCCGACGTTTTTGCATGAAATGCGACAGAAAGAAGGGAGACCGGTTTGAGCGAGGGACGATCACGCTGCGTTGGGGAGAGACGACGTTGAAAAAGAGTTCGATTAAAATCTAGGAAGAGGATGCCGTGGCAGGGCCCGGACGGAAAGCAACCGCAGGCCGTTGTGACGTCGGTCGGCTTGCATGAGGGGCCGGTTGGATCGGCTTGAAACGGATGAGCGCGGCCGGCGGACGCTCCTCCGGCGGCTGAAAGGAAGGGGTTTACTACCCTCCTTGGTTTAGGACGGTGCCAAGGATCGGAACCCCCCTCAGCAGATGCAGCGCCCGCTCCACTTCTTCCGTCTGCGTGCGGCCGGCTTGAACGACGAGAAGCATCGCATCGACATAGGGAGAGAAAGCGAGCGCATCGGCGGTTTGGAGAAGCGGGGGGAGATCGAAGAGGACCACCCGGGAGGAATACCGGTACTTTAATTCATTGACGAGCCCCAGCATCTGCGGAGAGGTGAGGAGCTCGCTCGAGTTTTGAACCGCCCTTCCCGCGGGCAGGATGACCAAGCCGGGAATGCCGGGATGGATCAGCAAATCTTCAATCGGTTTTTGATCGACGAGATAATCGACCAGGCCGGGTCCCTTTCCGAGGCCGAAGAGGGTATGAATTCCGGGATTGCGTAGGTGGGCATCGACCAGCAGGACGGTCTGGTGAACCTCCATCGCCAGGCTCATCGCCAAATTGGCCGTGGTCACCGTTTTCCCCTCGCCGCTCCCGGGGCTGGTCACGGCCAGAAGGTTCCATCGATTCTCCCGCATCCGAAGCATCACCTGGGTTCTCAGCATCTTAAAGGCGTCGGCCAAGGGACCCTCCTCTGCAGCGGTAATGATCCGTCGCTCTCTCAAGCGTTCCAGCGAGGTCGGGACGAGACGGGTGCGGGTGTAAACGATCTCCGCCGACCTCACGGTCCGTTGAAGCGGTTGGGAGAGCTCCCCGTTTCCCTTTTTTTCCAGCTGTGGTTTGCGTGTTGACTCGACCCCTTCCATTTCCCCTCCGTTCATCGATGCTCCATCTCTCTTTATTTAGAAACAAACTTTATTTAGAAACAAAATAAAATATTGATTAATATTCGATCCCGAACCGCCGCAGCGTAGAATACCAAATGACATCGAGTGGAACCCAAAAGAGATGGCAGAGGGTCAGGAGCGATGCCACGAGAATCATCGTGATTAAAATCGTTTTGATCCGTCGTCGCCGGCGGAGGCGAAGGTCCTCCGAGGTGACGATATAAGGGACGACGACCAGCGGCGGCGCTTCCGTAATCTGCCAAAGCCGGTCGGCCGTGTAGATCGAGTGGTCGAGGTTCTCTTTGGCCGCCCCATAGCCGACCCCCCCCACCGTCGCGAAGATCATCGACAATAAGAGGATCACAGAGCGGCGCGGTTTCTCCGGTTTTTCCGGGACCGCCGGGGGATCGATCAGCGAGAAGCGCTCTCCCATCCGCTGCGATTCAAGCCCTTCCGAGACCTGCGCTTCGAGCAGCTTCGATCGAATCTCATGGTACTTCAGAACAGAGTTGTCCCGGTCGCGGGTGAGGTCGAGGTATTGCTGTTCGAAAGAAGGGGTTTTCTCAAGCCGGCGAGCCAGATCGGCGGCCCGTCTTTTGAGGCTCTCCCGCGTTGCACGCATGGAGCTCAGCTCGTTGATCGCGGAGGTCAACTGCGTCTGCATCATAATATAAGCGGGGTTTTCCGGCTTGGGAGGGGCTGCTCGCTCCGGCCGGCTCTGCCGGATCTGCTCCTCCAACGATGCAACAATTTTCCGGGCCTGAATGACGTCCGGATGTTTATCGCTGTATCGCTGGGTGAGCGTCGCCAACTTCGCCCGTTCATCGGTCAGCCGCTTCCAAACAACGTCGGAATTGTCCCGCTCCTGCGTCTCTTTTTCCAAAGCCTCCAGCTCCCGTTTCATCTTGATCAGGTCGGGATGCTGCGGCGACAGGTTGGAGGCGGCGCTCAAATATTGGGCCCGCAGCGCCTTGAGCCGCTCGTCGGTATCCAAGATCCGCTCCCCGCTCGCGGTCATGATCGGGGTATTCGGCTTCAGCGTGGCGAGCTGGCCTTCCAGCAAAATCTTTCGGTCCTCCAGGTTCCGGATCTCCCGATCGACATCCATCAGCTCCCGATCCGACTGGTTCATCAGCTGCATGTTCAGCTGCACCATCTCGGGAAGGGCGCCGTCGGCCCGTTGCTTGAAGAGGGCGATTTTTTTCTCCAGCTGCTCGATCCGGTTCGACAGCGTCTGCGCCTCCTTATTCAGGAACGCGGTGGTTTCCTGGACATTCCGCGAACGGGTCCGGATGTTCTCGGAGAGAAAAAGGCTGGTCAATTCATTGGAGACCTTCTGCGCCAGCTCCGGTGTTTCACCGTCGTAAGAAAGGGTAAAGGCAATCGTCGCATGGGTTTGCTGGCCGGTCCGCCGGTCGACCACCTCGGCGTTGATGACCTCGACATTGATATCGTCGGCAAACCGTTTTAACAACGCTTCGGTCGTCTTCTTTTTTCGCATTTTCGGATAGAGCCCGTCTTCGTCGATGATCTTCAGGAGGTTCGCGCGGCTCATCACCTGATGTTTAATCGTCTCGATCCGCTGGTCGGCATAGCTGGTGACGGTCGAACGGACCAGATCGGCCGGCACCTCCTGCTCCTCGATGAGGATCGTGGCGGTCGAGCGGTAGACCGCCGGGAGAGAAAAGGTGACGATTGCGCCGAGGACAAAAAGAGACAAGAAAGGGATGAGCATCTGCTTTCTTCTCCGTTGGAAGAATTGCAGATAATCCCGCAAATCCTTTGTCCGCTCTTCCACGGAGTGGCTCTTTACGTCAATGGCATTTGAAGGAAGCATCGGTTCATTCATTTTAACTCCTTATCGGGATGAAGTCCAGACCGGACCGTGATAGGTCAACATCCCTGAAATCGAATGGGAGGCCACCCTGATATTGCTCCGCTCGTTGGTCACCGCTGCATACCGGTAGGAGAGGACCGCCTCCCACAGCTCGGCCCATTTCCACGACCATCTCGGCTCGACGCTGTATGAATGGCTGTCCGAGATCGGCAGGTCGTTTCGAAGCGGGTGGGTCTGATAGAAATGGGCCGCCAGATGCCCGGCGGTGTTCTCGGTGAAGGAGCGATCGACCGACCCCCAGAGATGATCGACCTGGAGAAGATATCCCGCCCCGCTCGGATCGACCCGACGGCTGAAGCTCCCCTGAAGTTGGGTCCGCTCGAACCTCTTATCGACCGTTCCCTCCGTCAGCCATCCCGACTCGCGATCGTTCCGGTGAAATTCCCCGATCGAAAGGGTCGTCCACATTTCCCGGGCGCCGACCAAGAGCGTTCCATGGAACGTCTCTGAAAAGGCATGAACGAATCCGAACTGAACTCCCGCCACGTTGGATTCAATCCCTGCGTCGGAGGATTGATACGACAAGAGCTGCGCCCCGCCGGTAACCTGCTCCCTCTCCGAGAGGGCATAGGTCAGATCATACGTCGCCAGATGAGACTGGTAATTAAAAAGCCCCGGCGGCTGATGGCTGTAGCGGGCGTCTCCAAATTGATATCGTGCCACCCCGGAGAGCCGCTCGGTGATCACCCGATTCCAGGTTAGATTCATGATTTGCAAATCCCGTCTCCCCGTCCCGAGGACCAGCCCCGTCTCCTGCAACTCGCTCCGCCAGGTCGAGTCATGGGCGGAGCTCCCCTCCAAGCCGAATGTATCGAGCTCGCCCTTATACCGGGCCGAGAGCTTTAAAAAAAGATCGTTCGCGTCGAGTTCTTCCGTCTTCCAAAACCGGGAGAAGACGGCGGAGAGATCGCCGCTCACCTCCCACTGCTCCATCGCCGCGCGCCCCCGGACCGACGGCGAGAGCGAGTATTCCCAGATCGTATCGTGCGGCGCGGCCGTCATCAAAAGGTTCGTGTTCACCTGCTCTCTCAGGAAGAGCGAAGGGACCACGGTGTATTCGACGGCATCGCACGTTCGGGCCGAGATCCAGAGGAAAAGCACGCCGAGGAGAATCGCTGTCCGGCCCATTTCCCACGCCCGGGGACAAGGAAGCCGTCCGCCGAGTGTCTGGCTCACGGCACAACCACCACGTCACCCCGTCTGAGCAGGATATTCTGTTCCAGATGCTCTCCTTGAATCGCCTCCGAATAACGGAAGAGATAGGTCTGCTGCGCTCCGTTTTCCCGGCGCAAGACCCGGATCCGGTTCTCGGCGGCATAAGGGGTCAAGCCGCCGGCGAGGCTGAGCGCCTGCATGACATCGGTCTCATGTCCGACCAGGTATTCGCCCGGCCGGGCGACCTTTCCCAAGACGTAAATTTTGTAGCTGTTCACCTTTTGAACCTCGACCGACAAGGTCGGGTTCGGAATAAAAGGGGTCAGCCGCTTCGTCAGCTCCGCCTTCAGATCTTCCACCGTTCGACCCGCCGCCTGAAGGTCGCCGACCAAAGGGAAGGAGATCCGGCCGTCGGGCCGAACCAACACCTCCCGGGTGAGCGCCTCATCCTTCCAGATCGACACATGTAAGACATCTTCCGGTCCCAGCAAATATCCCGGCTCGATTCCTTTTCCGTCTACGCCGAATAAGATGGAAGCCTGGAAAAAAATCCCCCAAAGGGTTAACCAACCGATACCTTTTTTCATCCTACCCCTTTTTCTCAGCCAACAGCGCTTTTGCCTCTTCCGACCCTGGAAATGTTTTGCCCGATTGGAGCGCCTTTGTCAAGGCTTGTCTCCCCTTTTTGACCTCTCCCGCCTTGTAATAAGCGACCCCGAGGTGATAATGAAAGACCGGTCGGTCGGGCGCTTCCAGCGTCGCACGTTGAAGGAGCCGGACCGCCTGGTCGGCCTGTCCCATTTTGACATAGACCCAGCCGAGGGTGTCGAGAAAGGGGGCCTGCGGGGCGGTATTTTCAAAATCCCGGCTCAGCGCCAACGCGCGCTCCAGACTCTTCGGATCTCCCTTCTTATCGGCCAGGAGGGAGGCCAGGTTGTTGGCCGCCACGACCGATTTGGGATTCTCCTTCACGATCGATTCATAAACCCCGATCGCCCGATCGATCTGCTGGGTGTCGCTCAGCACCGACGCCAGCAGCAGTCGAAGCTCATCCGATTTAGGATTGGAGGCGATCCCCGACTCCAGCAGGGAGACCGCTTCGGCCGGCTGTTTTCGAGAGAGCCGAATTTGTGCCCGCTCGATCCAGGGATTGACCCAATCGGGCTTCAGCCGGCTCGCCTCTTGAAGCTCCCGCTCCGCCGCCGCCCACTCCCTCTGGACCAGCCAGACCTCTCCCAACATCCCGTGGGCGTAGGGATGGGTCGGTCGGGCGGCCACGACCTGCTGAAGATATTGAAGCGACTCGCGCGTCTTCCCCCGGCTTAATTCAATTCGAACCCGCGCAAAAAGCGGGTCGGCCGCGTCCGGGCGGAGCGCGGCGGCCCGATCAAACGAAGCGATCGCTTTGTCCCACTCCCGGCGGGCGGAATAGAGCTCCCCTTCCGCCATCCCGACCACAAAGTCATTCGCCCCGATCGCGCGCGCCTTCTGAAGGGTTACCTCCGCGCCATGCAGATCGGGCTCGGTCATCTGCAGACCGAACAGCATCAAGGTCGATTCCAGATCGTTCGGAGTCTCTTTGAGGATCGCTTCCACCCGGTCACGCGCAGCCTTCCGCTTTCCGGCCGACGCATCGATCCGGGCGAGGGCGCGGCGGGCTTCCAACTGACTCGGGTTCAGTGCGACCGCCCGTTCAAAACTCTCTCGTGCCAGATCCGCTTCTTGGGTCAAGAGATAGGCCTCTCCGAGCTGGGCATGAATGTCGGCCCGGTCGGGCTGGTCTTTCAAGACGCTCCGGAAGGCTTGAATCGCCTCTTTCCCTTCCCCTTTTCCGAGGGACATCTTTCCCTTTAACACCAGCGCCTCGGAGGCGGCCGGATTCTCCTGGAGCACCTCTTTCAACCGGGCCGTCGCCTCCTCCTTTTTCCCTTCGGCGAGATCCAACGTCGCCAGCTTCACCTTTGCTTCAAGCCCTTGCGGATGGGTCCCCTCCTGATCAATAATTTCCTGATAGACCCCCCGCGCCCGGCTCCCCTGCCCGGTCGTTTCATAAAACTGGCCGAGTGCAAACGGAATCTTCATCGACCGGGGGAGCGCCTTTTTCGCCTCCAACAAGATCGCCTCTCCCTCCTTGAGATTGCGCTCTTTCGCGAAGAAGTCGGCGAGGACCAGCCGCCGCTCCTCGCTCTCCGGATCGAGACGGACCGCTTCGCGGAGCGCCGCTTCCGCTTTGGCCGACTCGTTTCGAGAGCGGTAGAACGCCGCCAGCCGGACCCGGTGTTCAAAGGCCTTCGGTTCCATTCCGACGATCTGTTTGAGGATTCCTTCCGTTTCACTGAACCGTTCCAACCGGACCCACGTATTGCCGAGGTTGTTCAGCAGGACGACGTTTTCGGGGTGGAGCTGGACCGCTTTTCGCAAGACCTTTTCCGCTTCCTCCCAGCGTTTCTGGTCGGTATAGACGGCGGCGAGGAGGCTGGTGGCGTCGGGCTCGCCGGGGTTTCGTTGAAGAATCTTCTGGAGCTGCGCGATCGCCTCCCCCTTTTGTCCCTTCTTGAGGAGGACGGCCGCCTGGAAGGTTTCGGCCACCGGATCGTTCGGATGTTTGACCAAGATATGATGGGTCAGCTCCGACACCTTGTCGGTCGCTCCCCCCTCCAGATAAAACCGGCTCAGCTTGATCAGGCCGTCACGATGGTCGGGATCGAGCTCAATGACTTGAGCGTAATAGCGGAAGGCATTCATCCAGTTCTTTTCCTTCTCCTCGACCAGGGCATAGAGATAGGTCGCATCGGCATCTTTCGGATCGATCTTGAGGACGTTGCGAAGGGCGACGCGCGCCTTCGGCCAATTCTCTTCCTGAATATATTGCTGGGCCCGTGCGGTATATTTGGCCTTTCTCGCCTCCGGTCCGCCGCACCCGACCAGAAGGATCAGGAAAACCAGCATTGCTGTTTGGACCACACCCCGCTTCATGACCTTCCTCCCGCCTGGACGCTGACGCCCAAGATATCCGAACCGATCCGATTCAATTCAACCCCATTCACTTCAATCCGACCCCGCCCTTACACCACCCAGGCGCGAACCCCCAAAACCAACAGCGCCCAGAGGGCCGACAGGCCGAGCTGCATCGTCCGCTCCGAAAGCCGGCTGAGGAGCAGCTCATACGCGAAGAAAAGGATGATTAATTTCCCTGCGATCAGGCCGACGAGGATCTCGCCGACCCGCATCTCCGGCAACACCGGAACGATCAACGTGAAAAAAAGAACGAGATAATCGAGCGGGGTCATCTGAAACGGCTGCTCCCGGTTGACCTGGATTGCAATCAGCACCATCACCGCCACCCCGATGAAAAAAAGATTTAAAAAAGTATGGATCGGCCAGCCGCTCCCGCTCGGCGACTGCTCATTCAGATAGACGATAAAAGCCCCTCCGACATAAAGCCCCAGCCGGATCAGCAGCGGCGCGGAGCGTCTAAAGAAGAGCAGCCCCAACAGAAGCAGGCTGAAAAGAATGATCGCCAAGAGTCCGAAATCGCCCGGGATCTGCCGCGGGATAAAGACACTCACCACCAAGAAGAGCGGAATCCCGGCGCCCAACAGCTGGGTCGGAAGCTCGGAGAAGAGGCGGCTCTCCCGGACTTTCCGAACCATGCTGATCGAGAGAGCGTGTTCCCGGTCGGGCCGATGGAGCTGCACCCGGCCCTGCCCGGCGAGAAAGAAAAGAGAGGAGACCGAAAGGGCCATCATCCCCCATGCCGCCATCAGGAACATCTCTCCCCGCCAATGCAGGAGCACCGCCAGGCTGACCATCATCGCTTGAAAGGCGTAAATCAGCGTGACCGCCTCATGATGATAAGAGCCGATCGCCAAAAGCTTGTGGTGAAGGTGGTTCCGGTCGGCGACGAAGAGCGATCGCCCCTCCGTCCATCGCTGCGCCATCACGCCGAGGGTATCGAGGATCGGCAAGCCGAGAATCAGGAGCGCCACCCAAGGGCTGTATCCGCCGCGGATCCCGTCGGTCAAAAGAATCGCGGCGACGCCGAGCGAAAAACCGAGGAACTGACTCCCGCCGTCTCCCATAAAAATCCGAGCGGGATAGGTGTTGAA
Source organism: Candidatus Manganitrophaceae bacterium (assembly GCA_016200325.1). Taxonomy (NCBI): domain Bacteria; kingdom Pseudomonadati; phylum Nitrospirota; class Nitrospiria; order Candidatus Troglogloeales; family Candidatus Manganitrophaceae; species Candidatus Manganitrophaceae bacterium. The sequence goes on along the minus strand of JACQEZ010000006.1, from coordinate 60,284 downwards.
GCGTAAGAATCCCAAGATTCCCCCCATGGCGGCGAGGGAGAGAGAGAGAACGAGCGGATCGGCGGCCAAATAGGCCAGATAGGCAATCCCGCCGAAGCTGAGGAGCGAGAGCCCTCCCGCCAGGCCGTCGAGACCGTCCGACAGATTGATCGCATTGGTCACCCCGAGCAAGGTCAACACCGTCAGAGGAACGCTGACCCAGACCGGTATCGCCATCTCATCCATAAAGGGGAAGGTGGTCAGATGGACCTCGCCGACCTCCACCACGATCACCGCCGCCGCCAGCTGCGCCAAGAATTTTTTCTTAAAATGGAGGCCGAACCGGTCGTCCAAGACGCCGAAGCAGACGATGACGCCGGCGCCGAGGAGGTAGGCGACCATCAACCGGTCGAGCGGCAGCCAGATAAGGAGCGAGACGAGGGCGCCGGTCGCAAAGGCGATTCCTCCGATTCGCGCGATCGGCTCCGCATGCATCTTTCTCCCGCCCGGAAGATCGACCACATGGAGGTAAGCGGCCGACTTCATCAAGATCGGAATCAATGTCATGCAGATCACCATGGAAGAAACAAAAATAAAAAAGAGATTAATCATCTGATTGCACTTTCTCCCATCCTTGGGTCTCTATTCTGGAATATATCGGTCCAACAGCGGACGGACCGTTTTTGCAAATTGCATCAGCTTCTGGTCGGCGGCGGCATCGTCCGACCCTGCCGGGAGCGGCACCGTTAACCGAACCAACGCCCCGTCGGTCCGGTTTTTCATCAGTGCATCCCAGAGAAGATAAAACTTCACGAGGTATTCGTTGGTAAGCATCCTTCCCCGTTGTTGGAACCAGTAAAAAACAACCTGCCGTTCTTGCCCTTTTTGAATCAAGACCCGATTGACCTGCAGCGCCTCTTTCCCCGCCGCCGGGCCGTCGATCTGCATCTCTTTGAGCGATGTGATCTCCCATCCCCCGCCCGGAATGCAGGTTCGGGGCGAATGCGCCGACTGCCCCTTTTTCTGAGAACGATAGTAGGCGGCGTAGAGGTTGACGGGAGGATCGCCCGGCTGCTGATAGTTGGCGAGAAGATAATCGTCGAAGCGGAGCGCCTCCCGATAAGCCTGGTCCATCACGAGCGGCTTTCCCTTCCATCCGGCGACCCGCATCGGAAAATCGGAAAAGAAAAGGCGGGGGGGGACGATCTCTTCCCGCGCTTCCAGCTGAAACGAGAGGAGGAGGACCGGGACCAGCAATGCCAATGAGAAAAGATAGGTCGGGGCCGAGAGGGCCGGAATCGCGAATCTTCGAGGGGGTCCTTCCGATCGCGTCGACCCTTTTCCCGGAGAATCGGCGCTCTTCCCGAACCACTCTCGAAAGGGGCGGGGCTTTCCTCCCACGCCGATCCGGCTGAGAAGCCACATCTCCCCGAAGAGGAGGGAGAGACAGACCATGAAAAGGAGCCATCCCGAAAAGCTGTGGAAAAATCCCTCCGCCGTTCTCTTTCCGTAAAGCTCGACCAGCACCCCGGTCATCCCGATACGGAATCCGTTCAAGAAAACGGCGATCGGGAGGCTGGAGAGAAAGAGAACGGCCCGTTTCCAGAAACGGTCTTTAAAAAGATAGGCGCAGAGCAACGCGAACGTCGCCAGGGGGAAGAGGTATCGGAGCCCGCTGCAGGCCTCCACCACCTGGAGCTGGATCGGCCCGAGGTCGATGACATTCCCCTCGCGGAAGGCGGTCACGCCGACCCATTGAAGGCAGCCGACCCCGAGCGCCGAGGAGACCAGCTGCAGGCGGCCCGAGAGCCCCTGGTTGATGAAATCGGGGAGCGGAATCATCGCAAGGAGATAGAAGATCGGAAAAGCGATCGCCCGCGTCCCCTCCCGCCCAAGGGCGGCAAGGGTGAGGCCGATCAAGACGATCCAGAGCGACAGATGGACCAGGACATAGAGGGTGGTCAGCTCGCCGACGAGGTAGAAGGCCACCCCGACCAGGAGGACCGGAATTCCCCACCACGACCCTTGCGGCGACATCTCCCGGAGGCGCTGTCGCCGCTGCCAGAGAAGGGCGAGACTGATCAGCGGGACGAAAAAGCCGTGGCCGTAATTCTCGTCGGCGGACCACTTGTAGACCATATACGCAATCCCTTTGCTGTATATGATTCCAAGAAGAACGGCGGGAATGACCATGCCGAGCCAAAAGAATCGATTTGAAAAGAGCGGTTTCGAACGGAGACGCATCACGGTTACCCGGTTACCTTTTGTCGCAATACCAAAAATGCAAATTTCGGCAGGGCGGTCTGTCGCACAAGCCGTTTCGGTTGAGAGGCCAACCGGTAGAACCATTCCAGATGGAGCCTTCGAAAAAAGAGCGGCGCCCGCTTTACCCGGCCCGAGAGGACATCAAACGTTCCGCCGACCCCCTGGCAGACCTTGATTCGAAGCTCGGGAAGATAGCGTTCCATCCAGAGTTCTTGCTTCGGGCTTCCCAAGGCGACGAAGAGGATCTCGGCCCCCGACGCATTGATTTTTCCGATCACCGCCGGCATCTCCTCCTCCGCCACATAGCCATGCTGGCGCCCCACGATCCGAATCTGAGGAAGGCGTTTGCGAAGCACCTCGGCCGTCTGCGCATTCACTTCCGGGCTTCCTCCAAAGAGAAAGATCGAATAGCCCTTTTGAGCCGCCCGCTCGCAGATTGCCGGCATCAATTCCGATCCGGGAACCCGGTCCATCCGGCCGAGCCGGAGGAACCGCGCCGCCAGGACCACCCCGATGCCGTCCGGAATCAACAGACCGGCTCTCCTCAGTTGGCTCAGAAGCCGCGGATCTTGTCTCGCCTTGATCACCTTCTCGGGGTTGACTGCGATTACCGTTTCCGGCCGGTTTCCCGCGACCATCGCCTCCACCCGCTCCAAGGCCCGGCTCATATCGACGCAGTCGGTCGGGACCCCGAGGATGTCGATCCGCTCCGCGCTCATGAAACCCACCTCCGCAACAAAGAGAGCGCTTCCGAAATTCCAGGATCCTTTTCCGAAAGAGAGGGGATCCCGATCCGGGTGATAAACTCGTGCGGCAGCGATCCGCGATAGCGGACCCGCGCGGTCGTGATCGGCTCCTTTATCCCATAGCCGGGCGATTGCCACCCCAAGATCGGCTCGGTCTCCCCCCGATGCAAGGTGAGATCCCCCCCCTCCACTGAAAGCGAAAGCCGCTCCGTCGGATGCGAGAGGAAAAGGGACGTTCCCTCTTTCTCCGGCGTGAGGCCGAGATGCCAATGCAGCTCCAACGTATGCTCTCCTTCGCCGGAGAGCCAGTCCCAGATCAGCCACCCGCGCGGCGGCTGGTAGACCACCGCCCGCCAATGGGTCACCCCGATTCGCGCATAGCCATTGTGGCGGGCGAGCAGGCGCACCCCGCCGCCCGGAATCTCTTCGCGTCGGACGATCTTGGCTCGGAATGGTTTGGACCAAATGAATGGGCTCTCCTGAACCGCCTGATCGAGGCCATCGACCGTGACCGTATTGTGCGCCGCGGTTCCCCGGAAGTACGCCCGCCACCGGGCCTCTCCGTTGTAAGTATAGGTTCCCGGATCGACCAGCATCTCCGTTTCGCCCCTCCGGAGGGTGACCGACAGCGCATCGGCATGGCCATGGCCATACAACGGCGCCATCCCCAGCCCGCCATGATCGAAGAGAAGGGTGCTCTTTTCGGTCCGACCGCTTGGACTCCCGTCGCCGCAGAAGAGCGAATAGCCGCTCTCCTTGAAAGCGGTCCAGCCGGGGTCCCATCCTGTCTGATCCCAAGACCACCGTAAATAGGGAGAGAGGGCCGCGCCCCGGTCGTCATCCCCGATCGAGGGAGGCCGCGCCGCTCCCCCTTGCATTGCGCCGAGAAAGCGACCGCCCCGCTGAACGGCCGCTCGGATGGTCTGCGGAATCATCCGCTGCTTGCAATCGAGCAATTCCATCACGAGCCCATAGAGATCGAGGATAAAGCGAAGATAGCCGAACGCCTGTTCGACCCCGCCGCCGTCGGGCAAAATTTGATGGTTCGCCTCCTCTTCCAACAAGGCGAGACCGCGCGACCGCCACCGGGTCGCCCCCTGCAGCTCCGGGAAAAGGAAGCCGGCATAGACGAGCCCGGCCGCTTCCGCGATCGTATGGTTTCCGGCAGAGGAGTGGAGCGACAACCGCTTGGCGATCAGCGCCGCATGGCTCTCCACCAGCCCGACCAAGGTCGGCCAGATCCGGTCGGGCTGCTGCAATTTCTCCCGAACGAGGTCGAGGGCATGGCAGACGGCGATCAGGCGAAGCGCGCACTCCATCGCGGAGATATAATGAATCCCGACCCCGAACCGGTTGGCCTCCACCCAGGAGAGGAGCTGCGCTTCCAGCAGCGCCACCGCCCGATCGCTGATTTCGGGCGACGACTGCTTCGCCAACAATGCCAGCCCGACCAACTGCTGAAGGCGGGCGGGCTCCCAAGCGATCCGAATATCCCCATATGGATTGCCCGGCCGGTAGCGAATCGCGCCGAAAAAAACCGAAGGCCATTCGCGCCCGGTGTCGGGAGCGGCATGCCAGACCCCGGCCTCCGGCCGCCATTGCCACTCGAATCCGAATCCGGGGAGCTTCCCTGCAAGGAGCTGTTCGGCGAGCGCCGGATCTTTTGGAAAAGACCATTGAAGCTCCGGAAGCCTCGGCTTTGTGCCGAAGCAGAACTCAAACGCCGAGACATCGACATACCGCTGCCGCGCCTGTTTTCGGCCGATCCGGTGCTGCACCTGCATCACCCGAAGGGCGCATTGCTCGCCGACGCGATGAACCAGCTCGGCCGGACCCATCGCCCGCAGACGCCGGACCACCCATCGAAGACCCCCCATTTTCCCTTTTACTTGTGCCATCCTCTTCCTAAAGCGAATAGACCTGACCGGTTTTAAAACTCTCGACCCCCCGCAGACAGGCCAGGGTGACCGCCCGGATCTCTTCAAACGGGATCGCCGGACCCGATCCCCGGAGCACCGATTCGACAAACTGAGCGAGCTCTCCTTGAAACCCTTTGTCCTGCTTTCCCGATTTGAATTTGCTCTGCTTCCCGTTCGCGTGAAATTCGGAGGCGACGAAATCGTCCATCACCCAGGCCTTTCCATCCCCGAACGCCTCGAATCGCTCCTTCGGAAGGGAAGGATCTCCTCCCGCTGCGTATAATAGGGTGCCGATCGAGCCGTCGCCGAAGGTCAAGGAGAGAAGGCTCTGGTCCTCGGTCAACCCGGAGCTGTGTTGCCCGATCTTCCGACCCTGCACTGAGGTGGCGGGTGCGCCGCAGAGCGCCTGCATGAAATCGATAAAATGACATCCTTCTCCGACGATCCGTCCCCCGCCGATCTCGGGGTCCTGGATCCAATGCTCCGGCGGAATCGCCCCGGCGTTCACCCGATACAACATCACCAGCGGGTTCCTCCTCCCCTGAAAGAAGCGTCTCGCCTCTTCCATGTGGGGAGAGAACCGCCGGTTGAACCCGACCATCAGTTGGAGCCCGTCGTTCGCCTTCGCCGAATAGACTGCAGCGATCTCCTCGAGCTCCGCCTCCGTCAGGCAGAGCGGCTTTTCGACAAAGACATGTTTCCCGGCTCGGAGCGATTCGACCACCATCGTTCCATGATCCTGATGGCGCGTGCCGATCAAGACGGCCGTCACGGCGTCATCTTTCAAAACTTCTCGATAGTCGCTGGAGCAGTACACCGCGCCGCTCTTCTCGGCAACCGCCTTGGCATGCAGCCCGTTGCCGGTGCAGATGGCGCGGAGGGTCACCTCTTTCATCTCGGCCAGCTTGGGGAGGAGGCGGTCTTTGACATGGCTCCCCGCCCCGACGATGCCGAGCTGCAGCGTCCCGGTCTGCTTCGCCGGGCGGAGCTGGATCGTCCGATCCTGCGGGCGGCGCTCTTCCGGAGGATAGACGACCAGAATGCCGAGGTACGGCTCCCGGTTTTCCATCATCATCTGATACGCCTGCTCCGCCTCCTGAATCGGATAGCGGTGGGTGACCAGCCGTTTGACATCGATCTTCTTCTGCTGAATCAGGTGCAGAAAGGCCTCCATGTTCCGCCGCTCGGTCCAGCGGACATAGCCGTAGGGATAGTCGTGCCCCTTCTCTTCATAATCGGCATCGTACCGGCCCGGTCCATACGAAGTGGAGAGGCGCAGCTCCAGCTCCTTCTTGTAATAGGGCTCGCGGGGGAGGGTCATTCCGACCGCCCCGACGACGATGACCCGTCCTTTTCTCCGGCAGATCGTTCCGGCCACCTCGACCGGACCATTCTCTTTGGTGCTCGCGGTGATGATGACCGCATCGACCCCCTGCCCTAGCGTGACATCGGCGGCTGCATCGACCAACCGATCGGGCCCGACCGCCTCGTCGGCGCCGAGCGCTTTGGCGAGGATCAACTTTTCCGGATCGAGATCGGTTGCCACGACGTGACATCCGGCCGCCTTCAGCAGCTGGACGGTCAGCTGGCCGAGCAGACCGAGTCCGATCACGGCGATCCGGTCGCCCAACTGCGGCTCGGCTTGGCGGACCCCCTGCAGGGCGATCGCGCCGAGCGCCACGAATGATGCCTCCTCAAAATCGACCCCGTCCGGAATTTTGACGGAGAGATTCATCGGGACAAAGACGATGCCGGCATGGGAGGCGTAATTCTGCCCGGCGCAGGCGACCCGGTCGCCGACCGAGAACCCCTCGACCTTCTTTCCCATCTCCAGCACCGTCCCGGCGCAGCTGTAGCCGAGCGCCGCGGGGGTGTCGAGCCGCTCAAAGACCATCCTCAACGTGTCGGTGATCCCCTCTTTCTTGATTTTGGCGAGCACTTTTTTCACCAGGTCAGGCCGGTCCATCGCTTTTCCCGCCAAGCTCTTTTGCGCCACCTGGACCGTCGAGCGCTCCGTGCCGGCGCTGATCAGAGAGGCCTGGTTCTCAACGAGAAGGCCGCCTTCGCGGACGGTCGGCGCCGGAACCTCGTCTACCTTTAAAACGCCGGTTCGGTAATTTTGAATGATCTGTTTCATTTTCCCCTCAAAATGTCTATTCGATCTCGATCGATTTCCGCCGATCCCCTGTGCACCCCCTTCGACTCTCTCTCCAACGAATCAGGAACAGGATGGAGTGCGCCGGCGTCGACGCTGCTGAGGATATGGACGAACTTGCCGTTCGGTTTGCGCAGCAGTCGATCGGTATATTGGATTGTCACTACCGTCTCGGGATGAAGTTTCTCTTTAAAATGGCGGTAAAGAGAGGCTTCATGGCCCTCCCTGTAATCGGAGGATTTGACCACCAACACGGTCAGCTCCCCTTTTCGCTCCTGCAGATATTGAATGCCGTTGATGACTTGATACAGTTCGTTGTGGAGGTTCAAGGCGGTCGTGGTCACGAAGGTTCCGTCTCCATTGTAGATCCGATTGCCGCTCCAGCGCCCTTGAATGTCCTTGAGAACCGGAAGCCGGCGCCCACACGCGTCGCAGTGATCGCCGACGAGTTCGGCAACGTCGCCGGTCCGATATCGAATGAATGGCATCCCGGGGTTGTGGAAGGAGGTTCCGACGATCTCCCCTTGCCCCCCCGGTTCGCGGACGACGCGGCCTTTTTCGTCGATCAGCTCGAAATAGCCGTAGGTCGGCTCTACATGATAGTGGTCGGTCCCGGCGCAGTAGCCGGCCAAAACCAGTTTTTCACTGTGGCCATACCAATTGTAAAAGCGGATTCCGAGTCGGTTCTGAATGAGCTCCAACTGATAGTCGAAAATATTTTCCGAACCGGAGAGGAACGCCGTAATCAGAGAGGGATCAAGCCCCTTCCGATGAATAAAAGTCGCGAACTCATACGCGGTCGACGGATAGCAGTGGATGAAGCGAATTTTCAGACGACGAAGGGTCTCATAGATGAACAAAAAATAGTCGTCCGTGAGACGGAAGCCGTCGAAGATCACCTCCCGCGTCAATGGATTAATTAAAAAATCCCGGTCGCCCTCCAGCCGATGGTTCCGAATGACCGCCCGGACAGAGAAGTCATACCCCGCCTGCTCCCAAAGAGAATGCATCGTGGCAAGCTCAACCACATAGCGCTTTTTGGGAGCGATGAAGGTGAGCGGCTTGCCGCTGGTCCCGCCGGTGGTCCCGGTGTCATACGCCTCAAGGTTAATCGTTGGACTGACGAACCGATCATAGTTCTCCAAGATCGTGTCTTTATCGATAAAGCCGATTGTCTCCTCAAATTCGGCAACCGAGCGTATCTTCTTCCCGCCGTAAGCGTCGCGGTAATAGCCGACCTCTTTTATTGCACGGTTCACCGCTTCCAAAAGGGAAGGGGTATTGTCGTAGAAAACAGACGCTTCTCGCAGAAAGCCCCGATAACGGGTGTACTCCGCACCGAACAGGTAATCGGGTCTCCGGTTGAGGGCCAGGAGCCAGCGATTCATCCCGATCGGCAGACGGGTAATGTTCTGTGTGGTCCAGGTTTTTACGTTATGAAGAAGCGCCATCATCTACTTTTTAATCCGCCATTGAAAATGAATATGCCGTCTTCCAAGAATCAGAAAATGAACTCGATGTAAATTCAATGTTAATTCTGTCGCCGATCTCTCATCTCCCTTCCCCGCGAGGGAGCTTCCTATCCCAAATTAATTTGCTGCAGTGGTCACATACTCTATTTTCTCGATATGACCTTTCCATCCGAACTGCGGTTCACAGGAGATACAATACGCTTGTGGAAGGTCGTGGATAAGAAACGCTGCTCCGTCCACCTCAACGCGGATTTCTTCCAGATTAAAATCGCAGAGTCGATACTGGTCCACCTGAAAGGCCCGGGCGATGCACGGAATTTTAAGAGGATCAAATCCCATCAGAGAAGCACTGACGGCATCAATCGCTACCGGATTGGTTCCACAAATGAGATATCCCATCTCCACCGGTTCCGGCGCCAGCGGACCATGCCCTTCCCCCGCCAGAATCGCATCCACAATTCCGATATAGCATTTTGCATTGATCAAAAGATCTTGACGAAGGGTGCCATCGGGGTTGCCATAGAAAAGGACCTTGTTCAGGTCGAGAACCATCCGCCAGAGGGTGTCATTGCCATACCAGTTCCCGCTCCGGATCACCTCCCGGGTGTCTCCGAAAACAGCCCGCCCGACGGCATTGAGGGGGCTCAATACCCGGGCCACCATCGGGTTTTTCAGGACATACTGTTTCAGGAACGCCATCAAAGGACCTTCGAGTCTAGCATTGACGTTGTCGGTTGGAAATTGATCTCCCCCCTCGGACGGACCCCCCTCTGAATGATGCGGCAAATAATTCTTATACGTATTGATCCCGACGAGGTTCTTCAAGCAGCAGGTAATACCGGCTTTCCGGTGGGTCTTCAATTTCGGCAGGTTAATGAAGACATCGGCCTCCAGGACACTCCGGGAGACGCTATAGAGATTGTGGTGGCCGTCATGCGCCCGGTTGACCTCGCTTAAGTCATAGTCGGCGCCGCAGTAGCCCCGCTTCGATTTTAGATGCCCACGGAATTCACTCAGTTCATTCACAAGGTCAATCTCCGTTTTCCCACGCGGATCCCCTGGAAGCGCCATCCGTTTTACCACGATTCCGTCCCGGGTCTCCCATTCGTGTTCTCGTAGATCAAAGACCTCCAGTTCGACATGCGCATCGTGCGCCAGCATTTTCCAATCGGCGACCGGATAATGGCTGATCAGCTTGGCGAACGAGGCCTCCGTCGTTGGACCGTCGGTGATGATGACCTTCCCCTCTCCACCGAGCCGAGCCAGGACTTTGCGCAACACGGCTGTAATCACGGCTGGATGGGTGATGACATATTCCCAATCATCGAGACGATACTTGTGTGACTCGCTGACCCAATTCGGTTTCAGGACGACGGTATCGCCCGGCTTAATTTGTAAAAAGAGCGTATCCGGCAGGTAGCGATCGAGATCTTCTCCATATGTTTTGGCAGAGATGACTTGTACTGAATGACTTAGCATCGTTGGTTTAATCCGGTTACATTATTAAAAAGCTCTAGGTCCTACCCTATTTCTTGGTCGTTCTATCGAATCACAGCCGCTCAACCTGAAAGGATCATGGCGTCGACTCCAGGCGTACCCCGCCTCGGTTTTGTCGCCCTGAAGCGATCAGCGTTTGGCCAAAAACCTCCTCCAACCGAAAAACAAACTGCTCCACCGTATAACTCTCCTTCACCCGCTTTGCGGCATTGATCGCTAACTGATCACGTCGGCCGGGATGGCGGATGAGATGAATCACCTTCTCGGCGATCGCTTCGGCCGAATTGGGGGGAACGATAAACCCGGTGACCCCCTCGGCCACCGTCTCCCGCAGGCATCCCCGGTCGGTCGCAACCACCGGAAGCCCTTCGCTCATCGCTTCCAACACCGTGAGCGGCTGCCCCTCCTGTTGCACGCCCGGAAAGATGAAGAGGTCGCCCGATCTCAGAAAGCGGCGCTTTTCCTCGCCGGTGATCTGACCGACAAAACGGACCCGGTCCGTCATCCCATTTTCGGTCAGCCGGCGCTCCGCTTCCCGACGCACATCCTCTGATGCCCACGGGCCGGCGATCTCGAACCCCACGTCCTTCTCCTCGCGAACGATCAGCGGAATCGCATCGAGTAAAACGAACAATCCCTTTTGTCGACAAAGGGTCGATAAGAAGAGAATACGAAATGGTCGTTGCGCGCTCAAACGCCGCTCCGACATTTCAGCCTTTTCCTGGATCACCCCATTCGGAACCACCGAGATCCGATCCGGGGCCGCCCAGCGACCAAAGATCGGCCGGAGCATTTCACCGAGCACAATGAACCGCGCGACCCGCCGAAGGATAAAATCAAGATACCGTTTCCAAAGGAATCCCCCCTGGTCCGCCAAGGATTCGAAATTCGCGCCATGAAGATGAACGATCACCCGAGATCTCATCATTAACGCCGGGAGGATGAAGAGGCTGTCCCGGATGAACCCGATCCGCGTCTGGGAGATCGGAATATAAAACAATGCCGGCCGCTCCCGGACGATCAACATCCCATTCCGGAAAAACTGCTTCACAAAAAGAAAGACATCATAGAGATCGGGCTGATCGACATGGCCGATTCCGCGCCGATCGGTAATGTCGAGGTGCACCAAACGAAACTGCGTCGCAATCGACGAATCAAGAATCGCCTGCATTGCCATCCCGACGCCGTGATACGGCGGCGGGGTCGGTCCGATCAAAAGGAGGGTTGCTTTCTCCGGTATCCCTTTTTTAGACATGATTCACCGCTTTCGAACGGATCGGGTCGGCGCCAATCCTTTCTTTCGATTCAAACAACGATTCCATAAATTGAACCATCTTCTCAGCCGACGGCTCGATATCACATTCCTTGACCCGTTCATAAGCCGCTTCGGTCATGGCGGTTCTCTCTTCCGGTGAGCGCTTTAAGACGTTCAAGATCGTCCCCGCAGCCGCTTCGGTGTCCCGTGGATCGATTCGGAATCCGGTCACCCCTTCTTCGATCAAATCCCCCGTCGCGGCCGCATGAATGGAGGAGACGACCGGGACCTTTGCCGCCATCGCTTCGCTCAGGACCAATCCAAATGGATCATACAGAGTATGAAAAATAAAAAGATCGGAGAGGGCAAGATACCGGGGGAGTTCTGTCTCTTGCACGAATCCGACAAAATGGACATTGTGCCAGCCCCGCTCTCTGGCCTCTTTCTCATAAAGTGCTCGCTCAGGACCGTCGCCCACAATCAGCAGCGACGCTTCCGGACGCGATGCAATGACCCGCTGATAGATCTTAAAGAGCTCTTGATATCCCTTGATGTTCGTTATCCGGCCCACTGAAAGAAGGATCGGCCGTGAATATTTCTCCCGCTGGGGAAGAAACCCTGGTTCACGCCGGGACGCCTCCGCCCTGTCGTAAAAAGCACCGACATTAAATGGGGTGACTGTTTTTAGAACCGTCTCGGGTTTTGCCCCGTAATGAACAAAAAATACAGCCGCCTCTCCGGATGAAGCAATCGAGCCGGCGGAGCGGGTGGTGATCCATCGCCGAATCGATTTTTGAACGGTAGAGAGCCGCATCGGTTCCCGTAGCGTGAGTTCTCCCCACCCGATGAATTTTTTCCCGGAAAGACGACAATAAAGACAGGCAGCTAGGTTTGCAGGACCAAAACCGCCGCTCAACACCATATCAGGATTTAGGCGGCGCAACGCCCGGGTCACGCCATAGTTCAGATGAAGCGAAACCGGACGACCGGGGGGCCTAAGATGGACCCCCGGCAATACCTCCGTCTTAAACCGATAGGAAGAGAGCTTCCAATCGCGGTTTTCCTCCCGCTCCGCCATCAACAATACCGTGAGATCATCTATACGGCGTTGTAAGGCTTCAAACAGAGGAATCCGATATGGGGTTAGGATGTTAGTCAGGACGGCCAGCTTCATCGACTATCCCAGAGTATTTCACTTTTATTCTTACCTAAAAATATCAAGTAACTTTCCCGTAATATGACTCAGATCAAAGGGTATTTCAAGCGATATCTTCGATTTGTATAGACGAACTAAGATACGGTCGCGCGTGTCCAATGCGGCACCGCAGGCGTTTTAAAGACGCCGGTTGAGAGTGTTTGAATCTGCGCATCGCTTAATCGGCTGTAAATGTAGAGAGCTACTCCGTCTCCTGAGCCGATCGTACGAGCTTCGGAGATAATTTGAGCCACCCTCGCAGCATCTCTTGCCACAACGACCCCGGTCGAGGTCACATCGAAATTCCCACCGAGTAATGCGACCGCCTGGGGCCGTTTCATCCCCGCCTGCCAGGTTCGAATTTTTGCAGTATCGGGATCGGGTTGATAATCCATGCAATAGAGTACATCTGATAATCCCTGATCGACCCAATTAATACTGTCATCGCCCTGGAAAGTCAGGTCATAAACACCGGGAGTCGCATTTATGCTAATAAGAATATTTTTCTTTAATCCCCGGATTTTTGTAGACACACGGCGCAGGATGTCGGTCGTTGCCTCTTTTTGCCAAGCAATAAGGTATTGCGCACCGTAACCGGGCAGTTTTCTAAGATTCCAATCAGCTAAAAGCTTTCGTCCGGTATCGGCCGTATACTGATCGATACAAGCAGCTCCCCTACAAATACCCATGGTCGTCATAAAGTCCAGATTGATTCCCTGAACCGGATATCTTAATGCGACTTCAGTAATTAGGGCGGAGATAAAAGCACGAAAATTATCATTGTGTACATCAAATGCATTTTCCGGGCTCCCGCTTTCATAATACTGTTGTAGAAACTCTCTCTGCCGTAGGGTTACGGTGAACCACGGATGAATTTCTATATCATAACCGTCTGCCAGCTTGATAAGGTTGTCCAATGGATCGAACCCTGCGATGCGGGGTGTCTGAGTGGTCCAAGGGGCCAGACTGGAGGGCCAAGTAGTTCCCATCCCATGCCAGACACACGGCATGAAGACATTGAAACCTGCCTTCTTGATCCGATCCAAAAGTCTCACGGCAGACGCATTTGTGACCCAATTCAACCCCTCGTCAAATATGGCGCGACTTTCCAATGTCGGTAGGGTCTGCGCCATCGACATGAGTGGCCGGCAGAACGAGCCGGCCGCGACCAGAGTCGACATTTGGATGAATTGTCTCCGTGAAAATTTTTTGTTGAACATGCCACCTCCCTTACAAAGTTGGAGCGATTAATCTAAGAGATTTATTTTTCATTGTTACATCTCCTCAGATCATATAAATGATCTGCAGCCCACCTGCTTCGTCTTAACCGAAAGCAGAGGGAAGGGGGGAAATCATGAATCGCTCCAAACATATAAAGAAATAGGCAGCCTAAAAAATAAAAAATTGCACGACGCTTCGATCAAGACGGCACCCTTTGTCTCATCTTCAAAGAAAAAAATTGTTTGATCATCCCGATCCAATCAAAGATCTTAGCGTTCCTCACGCAGAATAGATGGGCAATCAGGTATGCCGAAAAGATAAAAGGCCAGGTCTCTTTTGTCGCTATCACTTGAAATAAAATGTATAAGCAGCCCGGTATTAACACCCAAAGAATCTGAGTGGGTCGTATGAGCGTAATATCCCTAAAGCGCCACCTAAACACAAAAAAGTTGCTGAGACTAAAAACCAGAAAGCCTATGAGAATCGATATCGGAACAGACCAGAACGGGTAAGAGGCCAGCAATGCAAAAACACCGATATGAACAATGACAGTCGTGATCTGGATTGCTCCGCTGTAAGAAGAGAGGCCGGAGCCTTCTATCGCTTTATACAAGGTCTCAGTAACATAATAGACGGCGAACGCAACAAAAATGATCGAGAGCATTTCGGCCGCGTTCAGCAGATTAGACCCCAGCCAGAGATTGATTAACTCCCGCGAAAACGATTCAAAAAAAAGAGCGGACGGGATTAATATAGAAAGGGCATACCCGAAGAAGGGTCTTAACACCTTCTCTAAATCCTGCTTACGGTCAGAGAGCATGGCTGAGGTGGCCGACACCCCGAGAAGAGGAGAGACGACGACGGAGATCAGTTGGGTGCAGAGCTTATAGACGATTTCGAAGGTCGCTACATTTGCGAGGCCGTAACTCCTGGCGATCAAGATTTTATACATCGGCTCTCGGAGTGCGATTACCAGCGTGGCGATTTGGATGCCGACCCCATATTTTAAAATGCTTTTGAGTTTTTCCCGCTCGATCTGTTTTAGGCTAACTTTAATAAACGGATACCGTCGGCGGACATACCCATAGAACCCGATATATACGACCACATTGGCAGCGAGAATAACTGCTCCAAGCGCATAAACATCGGGGCTTAGCAACAGCGCCAGAACAGATCCTATCGAATAGACCAGAAGCCACAACAATGAGATCAGATGAGAGTAATAAATTTCTTGATGCCCTTCGATGACAGCTTGGTAAGGAGCGGCCAAAAACCGGACGCCGAAACTACCCATGGTCATCAGCAATACAAAGACAGCTTCGTCGTGAAAGTGTTCCGGGATTCTCAATAAGTCTCTAACGATAACCGTCCTGAGAATGAGGACGGTCGTGAATGCCAACAGGGTGATTACAAAGTAAGTCCAGAATACGGCATTAAAATGCTTATTGATCTCCGCCGGTTTTTCATGTTCCTTCGCGACATAATAGACGAGGCTGTTTTTGAAACCAAAATCTGTCAGGTTGAGGAAGCTGATAATAATTGTGTTGAGCGACCAGACGCCAAACAATTCCGGGCCGAGTTTCTTCAGAATAAAGGGCGTTAAGAGAATATAGATCGGAATGGCCAGCCCAACCCTGAACAAGCCGGCGGCAGAGCCCCAGGCTAATTTTCTCTTGAGTACGGTCAGCTCCATTGAGCGCCACGCTGTTGGATAGGACGGTTGGATGATTTAGAATTTTTTAAAATGCTTTCTACTATATGAAGGTAGTTTGAGGCAAAGATGGATGGGGCGAAAGATGTTTTTGCACTTTCATATGCTTTTATTCCGATGTTTTTTCTCTGGTCAGGATTTTCAATAAGCAATTTGACCTTTTTTGCCAGAGACTCCGCGTCCCCTCCGGGATAGAGAAATCCATTCTGCCCCTCTAAAACTAATTCGGGGTGTGCCCCCTGATCGGATAAGATCACAGGCAGCTTTGCTAACATCGCTTCTACGACGGCGATTCCAAATCCTTCATCGAGGGTCGGATTGACATAGATATCAATCGCATTCAAATATTCTCCCACATCGCGGGTGTAGCCGGTAAAAATCACATCTGTTGTTAGTCCTAAACTTTGAACGAGGGATTTCAACTCGGATTGGACCGGCCCGTCCCCAATCAACACTAATTTTGTGTTTGTAAATTCAGAATGGATTTCACGGAAGGCCTTGATCAATGTTTTTTGGTCCCGCTGTGGAATCATTCCCCCGACATGACCGATTAAAATGTCACTTGATCTTGCCCCCACCTGATCTCTAAATGCCCTTCGCTCCACGCCAACAAGACGCTCTTCCACCGGATTGTAGACGACATGTAATTTTCCTGTAGCGCCCGGATATCCTGTTTGAATCGTATTCATCGTGTATTTCGAGTTACAAATGGTGGCCTCCGCTCTGGGAAGGCAAAATCCTCCCAGCACTCGCCCGATCCCTTTACGATAATGAGCGCTGCTATGCTCATGGTGGATCAGCGGGAGGCCTAGACTCTTTGACGCCAGATACCCCGCTACAAGAGCGCGGGTATAGTGGGTACAGATCACATCGGCTTCAAGTCTCATTGCTTCCAATCGTATTTTCCAAGCCAGTTTTAAAAAGGAAGTGGTATTAAATTTCAGAATCGTCGCGCCATGTTGTGTGAATTCCTTCTCCAGCGATTCGAAGTCTTTGTCCAAGGAAGACGATCTGAAGAGAAGAAAAATGAATTTGCATTGATTCCGATTGGCGTACTTTGTCAGATAGAGTAATTTCCTCGGTGTACCACCAAAATCAGAGAGAGTTTCAAGAATATGAAGCATCGTCACCATGAGAGCGTCCTCTTATTACTGACGATAATTAGGGACTGCTCTCTTTCGATAAGACCCAATGCGATACAGAGCGGCAGTAAAGCAAAACTATAGCTCAATGGCGCATGTACGGGCTGTACTAAAAGAAAGATGACTAGTGTAGATGCCATTGTGAGACATCGAACAGAAAATTGAGGATTCAAACCCCGCCGTGCAAGGCCCAACAGGATGACTACAAGGTAAATGAAGGTCCCATAGAGAAGGGCACCCCCCAAATAGCCGAATTTTACTTCGACATCTACATCGCCTTTATCTACAAATCCTAACGTTTCACCTATAACCTGCTTTTTAACAGCTAAACCGTATTTTGACTCCTTATCGATAAATCCATATCCCAGATATGGGCTTTTATCAATGATCTTTCTTCGCGGCCTTGCAAAAACTTCTCTGCCGACCAAGGCACCACCTGAATTAGTGGCGAGTTCAGTAACACCGGAGAAAACGAATTCGTCTGAGATACCCTCTATCTTATCAAGTCCATTTCCCATAGTGATCCCAACAGTCAGAAGAGCAGCGCCGGCCGTGCCTACCAGGGCAAAGCTCTTCCAAAAGGTTTTGTCCAACCCCTGTTTCGAAAGTAAAAGCATACAAGGAATAACTGATACAGTCGCTAGTAAGTAAGAACGGAAAAAAGTGAGCAGCAACCCGATAAACCCGACCGCGGTACGCAGGTAAGCTCCTCCGAGACCATAAACGGATTCGTAATAGCTGTGGAGGAGCGCTATTAAAATCACCGGCCAAAATTGCAGATAGACTTTCCAAAATATAAATGCCTCTTTTCTATAGGCAAATGCCAGGTGATTTAACAGTGACAATCCAAGAATTTGTGCGATGATCTCAAGAAGGGCATAGTAGAATCCCAGAGCCAATAAAAGAGACCAACCCCACTTCACATCTTTCTCTGTTCGCAAAAACAAAAAAACACCAAAATATGCAAAAATCATCAGAAACTCTTTTGAAGCCTTCAACGAATAAAATAGCGAAGAATAACCTTGTAACACAGGATAAATCACGCCAAATAGCCAGAAGGCTGCCAAGATTAACATCGGAGTAAAGAGTCGAGCTCGTCGCAGATCTCCGAGACGATGAATTGAAAATAAAATTGAACCTGCTAAGATCAACGCAAGCAAAGCATGAATATCAAATGTGCCCTTGATTGCAATCGACATAGGATCGAGGAACCCTAGCATTTGTGACGCAGGCAATAATATCAGAAGGATCAATCCCGCCCGCGAGATAAAAATAATGGCGAGACCTATAAAAAATATTAAAGAAAGATATAGAAGAAAAAGAGAATCCACTATGGTCTGTCCTTGTCCCGTGCCGCCTCTAATAAAAATAAAACTTCCAATTCCGGAAACGATCTGATCTAAGATCAGGACATCTGAATAAAGTCCTTACACTTTTAACCTCTCCAGCGCGGAAGCGCATCTTCCGCGAAGGGACCTTTCTTTAAAGCAATTACCTGCTCATCATTTAACATGCTATAGATGTAGAGCCCTACGCCATTATTAGGCCACTTGTGCTGGGCAAAGGCGGCATACTTGGCAACCAATGCCCCTGGCCTCGGTATTACACTCGATTTTTCGTCAGGCTTATCATAGTTCCCAAACATAACGATTACCTTCTCAGGCTGCTTTAAAGCTTTTCGCAACCGGTCAACCGTTTCAAAATCTATCCTTTCCTTGTAATCCATATCAAAGATTACATCAATTAAACCTTCATTGGCCCACCTCAGTTCATCTCTTCCCTCGAGAGCTCTCTTTTCATCGGGAGGTTTTGGATGGCCGTCAACACTAATAATTAATTTGGGTTTCATTTTTCTTGCGTTGGTTACAAAACTTTGGACGATGTCCGTGACCGCATCATCCTGCCACCTCTCGATACGATCTCTGGCAGGGCCTAAGACTCCTCTTAGCGCATAATCTAATTTAAAGTTATTACCCGTTTTTTCAAGATAATCCTTCTGACAATCATCCGAGGTACAAATGCCGACCGTTCGAATATAATCTAGGTTGATTCCGTCGGCGTCATAGCGCTGTACAAGATCAAGCATCAGATCCGTAATAAACTTTCTAAATTCTGGTTTGTGTACATCATAAGCATCTTGCGGAACTCCTTCTTCATAGAATTTCGGGAGGAGGGTTCCCTGCCTTAGTGCAACCGTAAACCAGGGATGTATTTCAATCCCCATACTATGGGCCTTCTGAATGAGGTAGGCTAACGGATCATATCCACCAGGAATGATCGATGCCAGCTTGGGATCCATGGGTGCTAAAGATGTCGGATAGTAGGTACCGTTTCCATGCCAGACACAAGGGATGTAAACATTGAACCCGGCTGCCTTTACCTTTGTTAAGATGTCGTCGGCTGCTTTTTTGGAAAATGCCCAGTGCATATCTTCATCAAAAATGACTCGGCTCTCCAAAAGTTTTCCTTGGCCATTTCTCTTTTGTTCCAAGGGAATAGAGATTCCCTGTTCAAGCCATTTCCATTTGCCCCCAGAGGCTGTTTGCAGGTTTTTTTCGTCATTTTTATATGACTTTATGACCTCTTCCGTAGAAAGCGGCCGACCAAGGATAGTAAGGTCGTCAAAAAGTGCAACCGCACTCCGTCCCCGCTGATCGGTCGCACCCCTATCAGAGCCTAAATAGATTGGTCCAGCGTTGGTGTATTCTCCCGAGAAGGACTTCGTTTGTTCTACGATTTTTGTGCCGTTTATAAAAAGCTTACAATAGCCATCATTGCCACTTTTCCAGACGGCCGTAATCATAATCCAGGCATCTGGATCAATCTTATATGGTACGGCACAATGCATACCTTCTTGGTTGCTTACAATAAAATAGAGGCGTTGTAGTCCCTGTGGTTCCCACCATCCGAATGAAATCGCCATATAACTTTTTTTGCCATCCGCCCAGGGCATTGTGAGAAAAGTATGCGATCCCTTATCTTCTCCCCAAATCGGCTTGGTCCAGAATGAAATGGTTCCCGCCTTAGCACTGATCCTTTTGGAAGGGTTTATTGTCGCGTAAGTCCCTGCATCGAGTTGTAACGCCTGTCCTCCTTTGTCGCTGGGAGTAAACATGGCATCATGAAGTTCTAAACCGCTTCCTTGAGCGCCGGCAGCTTGCCGATTTTGAATCGGATCAAAATGCTCAGATAGGATGACATCTTCCCCTTCAGTGAGACCGGGAAAACCCTCTTTTGAATAACCAAGGATACCAACTGCCATTATCATGCTTAAGCTAAAAATAATTGGATACATGCGTCCATGCACGGATTACCTCATTGATAAAACATCAAACGATAATAGAATTGTTACTGCTTTTTTATCACTCTTTAACGATATGGAAGTATCTTCTACTGCCCGCACGCTTTATAGGTTTACTTTCAGTGAGCATGCCAGTTGTTTCAGTTAGAGGATCAACAAGACACCAGATTTACATAGAGGGAAAAGAGAGGAACTTGCTCACCGAGAAAAATTGTATCGATTATATTAACATGAATTGCCTAAAAACCAGCCTCCTGAATATCTCTGCGCTCCGCATCATCATTCTTCTTAGAACGACCAGACTCGCAGCTATTCTACAGCAACTTTTGTTTATTCACGACTTAATGTTTGAATCGCTAAAGATGACTGTCTAGAAGATGGCCCATCTCTGTTGAGAGCATCCAAGTCTGTCTGGATGCTCTCAACAGCATGGTTATGCGGCCAATTTCCTTCGGGCAATGGCAGCCAAGCCGATCAGGCTCGATCCAAAGAGAAGAAAAGAGGCTGGAAGTGGAACCGGTGTTAACCCACCGACCCAAACGGACCCTCCGCTTAGGCCAATGATCCGAGAAGCCAACGTAAAGGTCGGCCCTCCCGATCCATCCGCCAGAGACTTGACGTTGAAGTCGTTGGGAGAAAGATTCACTCCATTGATACCCAGATCAAAAGAGAGAGTATCCCCGCTTCCGAGAAGAAAGTCTCGGTTCAGAACAAGCTTTCCGTCGAAAAAGCCCCCACCTTCGACAAAAAGATTTCCTCTTCTTGCCGTGTCGGTCGGAGCCAGACGTGTTCTGAATGCGTCTGAACCCAGCGCGGAACCTTCGACCATGACGTCGCTGAACCTTAAATCACGCGGGTCATGGCCGAGGGGATCGCCACTGAAATTGAAAAAAAGTGACTGAAGCTTGCCCGACGAGATATTGGTAATATCAAATCGGACCTTGTTTCCGTCATCGGCCATGGTGACCACAGCCTGGGGGGGGATATTGGGAATGGAAATGGGGCTGATGAGCTGATCGAGTGGAAAGGTCAACTCGTCCGCATTCGCGGCGCTCTGTCCTCCCGCAATCGTTCCCAACAATAGAGCCAGTACGACTATCAGTTTCTTCATCTTGAACTTCCCTCCTCCTGAAACCCATCCCGAAAATTAATTTCCCGGAATGAGG
Source organism: Candidatus Manganitrophaceae bacterium (assembly GCA_016200325.1). Lineage (NCBI taxonomy): Bacteria > Pseudomonadati > Nitrospirota > Nitrospiria > Candidatus Troglogloeales > Candidatus Manganitrophaceae > Candidatus Manganitrophaceae bacterium. The sequence continues at coordinate 39,260 of JACQEZ010000006.1, read as the reverse complement.
CATATAGTGTGTTCGCGCGTTCTTGCGCTTGAAGCCAGATGATGCGAATACCGTGTAGCAGTAACTTACATTTAGTGACTCTTTCAACTGCCACCGATGATTAATACCATCGATCCTGTTTTAGCGCAAGGTTATTTTGATAACTAATTTTAAGAATCTTGGAAAAAAATACACATTGAGAGAATTGTCAATGTCGGGATTATCAAAAGAGAATTTCGACTTTTGAAAATGTGACAGTCGGTACCTTTTTAACAGGCCGTTAACAAAATATTTACGTACTATTACCGTAGTGTATTATCGGAACTTGATTTTATATTCACATTCTAGAAAAGGGAGAGAGCAATAGAGACGGAAGGCTTGAATGCGCACCGCATTCCAATCCATTTTGTCTTCGGGAGGGATATTCCTTTTCCATATTTTTAGAATTTATATAACGGTTTGGTGATGTTAGCGGGATAATCTCTAGAAGGAGTTGAGATAAATAAAGAAGGTAAATCTACGCGGACAGCTGGGAGGCCTGGCTGGGGGAAAGGGGAAAAGAGAGGCTCTTCGGGAGAAAAACGGTGAAGGTCGATCCAACCCCGGCGGTGCTCTCGACTTCGATTCGGCCTTGAAGGAGGGTGATGAGGTTTTTCACAATCGTCAGCCCCAGCCCGGTCCCTCCCGCCTTTCGGGTCAGCGAGCCGTCGAGCTGCTGGAATCGCTCGAAAATGCGCGGGATATCTTCGGCCTTCATGCCGACCCCGGTATCTTTGACCGAGATCCGAATCCCTTGTTCGAGATGGCAAGCGGTCAGGGTGACGCTCCCCCGCTCGGTAAACTTCACGGCATTGGAAAGGAGATTTAATATGATCTGTCTGATTTTGGAGGCGTCGCTCTCGATCGGCGAAAGGTCTTCCGGAATATGACAACCCATTTCAACCGGACGGCCTTTGATCAGTGCGTTTGCATCGTGGACGACCTCCGCCAAAAGGGATTTGAGATCGACCGTATCGACATGCACCGGCATCTCGCCCGATTCGATTTTGGAGAGGTCGAGCAGATGGTTGATCAATGACAGCAGGTCGGTGGCGTTACGCTGGACCCCTTCCAACGGTCCCTTGGCCTCTTCCGTAACATCGCCGTAAGCCCCTTCCAACAGGAGGCTGCCGTAGCCGATGATGGCGTTGAGCGGGGTGCGGAGCTCGTGAGAGACGTTGGAGAGAAACTCCGACTTGGTCCGATTGGCTTCCTCCGCCTCCAGCGTCTTCTGCTTCAGCGCTTCTTCATTTCGCTTCTGGTCTTCAATGTCGGTGAAGGTGCCGAGCCAGGCGACGATCTCCCCGTCCCGATTCCGCTCCGGGATGCCGCGGACGAGATGCCAGCGGTATCCCCCTTCGATTCCTCGAAGACGACATTCCGTCTCGAAGGCCCGTCCGGTTCGAATCGCCTCCGCCCATCGGTGGGCGGTCTCGCTGAGATCGCCGGAGTGGACCGCCCGATTCCACCTGTCCCCGACGCTCTCTTCCTCGGAGAGGCCGGTGTAGTCGAACCACCGGACATTGCACGCCTCCATTTCGCCGTTCTTGTCGGCGAACCAGACAATCTGGGGAATGGCGTCGGCCAGGTTTTTGTAACGTTCCCGGAGGGCCAGCTCCTGTTCGAGGAGATGTCGTTCATGCTCCCGCCGCTCGATCTGCCGAAGGAGCTCGGTCTGACGCCGGATCTGTTCTCGACTCCGATAGAGCTCGGTGAAGACCGCCACCTTCGACCGCAAGATCATCGGCTCGAACGGTTTAAAGAGGTAATCGACCGCGCCGATGGCGTACCCTTCGAAGACAAAGCGATCTTCTTTATTGATGGCGGTGAGGAAGATAATCGGGATCTCCCGGACCTTCGGCCGCTTCTTGATCAATGCGGCGGTCTCCAGACCATCGAGATCGGGCATACAAACATCGAGGAGAATGAGGGCGAAATCCTCCTCGATGAGAAGCTTCTTCAGCGCCTCTCTCCCCGAGAGGACGGAGACCAGCTCATAGAGGGGAGAGTCCAAAAGCGCCTGGAGCGCGATGAGATTCTCCCAGTGGTCGTCCACCAATAAGATTTTAATTTTTTGCATGGAGCGGTCTACCGCCTCGCCCTTTTATTTCTGCTTCGACTTCCCTTCACTTTTCCGGTTCAACCAGATCCGGAGAAGCGAGAGGAGGCGATCATTGTCGACCGGCTTGGTGATATAGTCCGATACGCCGGCCTCGATTCCCTTCTCCCGATCTCCTTTCATCGCCTTCGCGGTGAGCGCAATGATCGGCAGCGCCCGATAGGGGGCCATTTTGCGGATCACCCGGGTCGTCTCGTATCCATCCATCTCCGGCATCATGATGTCCATCAAGACGAGATCGATCCCTTTTTTCTCTTTCAGCAGCTCGATTCCTTCTTTTCCATTTTCCGCGTGGAGGACCTCCATCCCGTGGCTTTCGAGCAGGCTGGTCACGGCGAAGATATTCCGGACGTCGTCGTCGATGATCAAGATCCGCCCGCCGTCCAATCCGCTTTCCTGAGAGCCGGCGTTGCTGTACTCCAAGAGCCGCTGCTCTTCGACCAAGGTCTGCTCGCCGAGATCGCCCTCCGGGCCTTGATACTGCTCCGGCAGATAAAGGGTGAAGGTGCTTCCCCGTCCCGGGGTGCTGTCGACATGGATCTCTCCGCCGAGGAGCCGGGCGATCTCCCGGCTGATCGTCAATCCCAGGCCGGTCCCGCCGTATCGGCGGCTGGTGGTTCCATCGGCCTGCTGGAACGCTTCGAAGATTAACTTTTGCTTTTTCTTTGGAATGCCGATTCCGGTGTCGGTGACGGAGAAGGCGATCACCCGGTTCGACTGATTCAGCATCTCCCGCTCGAACGAGACATTTTCATCGGCCGGACCGACCCGGAGCGTTACATTCCCCTGGTCGGTAAACTTGAAAGCGTTGGAGAGAAGGTTCTTGAGGATCTGCTGCAGCCGCTGCTCGTCGGTCTGGATCGTCTTTGGAAGCTCCTCTTCCATGTTGATTCCGAAGTTGAGCCCCTTCTGCTGGGCGACCTCGCTGAAGGTTCGCTCCACATATTCCTGAACATCTTTCAGCAGCACCCGGCTCGTCGCCACCCGCATCTTCCCCGACTCGACCTTGGAGAGATCCAAGATTTCGTTGATCAGGTTCAAGAGATCGCAGCCGGAGGTATAGATCGTCTGCGCATATTCGACCTGTTTCGGGGTGAGGGTCGTGTCTTTGTTCTCGGAGAGCAATCTTGCCAAGACGAGCAGGCTGTTCAACGGCGTCCGGAGCTCGTGGGACATGTTGGCCAAGAACTCCGATTTGTATTTGGAAATCAAAGAGAGCTGCTCCGCTTTCTCCTCCAAGGAGACCGAGGCGAGCTCGACCTCCCGGTTCTTGATCTCGAGGAGGCTCGCTTTCTCTTCGAGCTCTTTCGCCTGGGCTTCGAGTTCCGCGTTCGACTTCTGCAGCTGCTTGAGGAGCTCTTCCGTCCGCATGCTCGCAGAGATCATGTTCAAGACGACGCCGATGCTCTCCATCAGCTGTTCCAAGAAGATGAGGTGGATCGGGCTGAACGGCTGGAACGAGGCGAGCTCGATGACCGCCTTGACCTCCCCTTCGAAGAGGACCGGGAGGACGATAATGCTGAGCGGCGGCGCCTGGCCGAGCCCCGAGTTGATGACGATGTAATCGGGCGGAACCTGCGTGAGGAGGATGCTCTTCTTCTCCAGCGCGCACTGCCCGATCAACCCTTCTCCCAAGTGGAACTGCTGGGCGAGGTTTTTCCGCTCCTTAAAGGCATAACTGCTGACGAGCTTGAAGACCGGCTGGTTGTCCTGCACCTCCGTGATAAAGAAGGTGCCGTGGTGCGCCGAGACGAGCGGCGTCAGCTCCGACATGATCAACCGGGAGATCGCCTTCAGGTCTTTCTGCCCCTGCATCATGCCGGAGAATTTCGCGAGGTTCGTTTTCAACCAGTCCTGCTCGGTATTCTTCTGCGTGGTGTCTTTGAGGTTCGCGATCATCTGATTGATGTTGTTCTTCAGGACCGAGACCTCTCCCTGCGCTTCGACCGTAATCGACCGGGTCAGATCCCCCTTCGTCACGGCGGTCGCCACCTCCGCGATCGCCCGCACCTGGGTGGTGAGGTTACCGGCGAGCTGGTTCACGTTGTCGGTCAGATCCTTCCAGATACCGGCGGCCCCCGGCACCTTCGCCTGTCCGCCGAGCTTCCCTTCGATACCGACCTCTCTCGCCACCGTCGTCACCTGGTCGGCGAAGATCCTCAGGGTGTCGGTCATGCTGTTGATCGTTTCGGCGAGCGCGGCGATCTCTCCCTTCGCGTCGACGACCAACTTTTTATTCAGGTCTCCGTTCGCGACGGCGGTCACGACCTTCACGATCCCGCGCACCTGGGTCGTCAGGTTGCTCGCCATCAGATTCACATTGTCGGTGAGATCTTTCCAGGTACCGGAGACCCCTTTCACCTCGGCTTGGCCGCCGAGCTTTCCTTCAGTCCCCACCTCTTTCGCCACCCGCGTCACCTCGGCTGCAAACGAGTTGAGCTGATCGACCATGATGTTGATCGTGTTCTTTAGCTCTAAGATCTCCCCCTTCGCTTCGACAGTGATCTTCTGCGAGAGGTCGCCCTTCGCCACCGCCGTCGTCACCTTCGCGATATTACGCACCTGAGAGGTGAGGTTTCCTGCCAGCTGGTTCACGTTGTCGGTCAAATCCTTCCAGGTACCGGAGACCCCCTTCACCTCGGCCTGGCCGCCGAGTTTTCCCTCGGTCCCCACCTCTTTCGCAACCCGCGTCACCTCGGCGGCAAAGGAGTTGAGCTGATCGACCATGATGTTGATCGTGTTCTTCAGCTCGAAGATCTCCCCCTTCGCTTCGACGGTAATTTTCTGCGACAAGTCCCCCTTTGCAACGGCCGTCGTCACCTTCGCGATGTTTCTCACCTGAGAGGTTAAGTTCCCCGCGAGGAGATTCACATTGTCGGTGAGGTCTTTCCAAGTCCCGGAGACCCCCTTCACCTCGGCTTGGCCGCCGAGCTTTCCCTCGGTACCCACCTCTTTCGCCACCCGCGTCACCTCGGCGGCAAACGAGTTGAGCTGGTCGACCATGATGTTGATTGTGTTCTTCAGCTCTAAGATCTCCCCTTTCGCTTCGACGGTAATCTTCTGCGACAAATCGCCCTTCGCCACGGCCGTCGTCACCTTCGCGATATTACGCACCTGAGAGGTGAGGTTTCCTGCCAGCTGGTTCACATTGTCGGTGAGGTCTTTCCAGGTTCCGGAGACCCCCTTCACCTCGGCCTGGCCGCCGAGTTTTCCCTCGGTCCCCACCTCTTTCGCAACCCGCGTCACCTCGGCTGCAAACGAGTTGAGCTGGTCCACCATGATGTTGATCGTATTTTTCAACTCGAGGATTTCGCCGCGGGCATCGACCGTAATTTTCTGCGAGAGATCCCCTTTCGCAACGGCCGTGGTCACCTTCGCGATGTTTCTCACCTGAGAGGTGAGGTTTCCCGCGAGCTGGTTCACATTGTCGGTCAAATCCTTCCAGGTTCCGGAGATCCCCTTCACCTCGGCTTGGCCGCCGAGCTTTCCCTCGGTACCCACCTCTTTCGCCACCCGCGTCACCTCGGCGGCAAACGAGTTGAGCTGATCGACCATGATGTTGATCGTGTTCTTCAGCTCTAAGATCTCCCCCTTCGCATCGACTTCGATCTTCTGGGACAAGTCTCCTTTCGCCACCGCGGTGGTGACTTTTGCGATGTTTCTCACCTGAGAGGTGAGGTTTCCCGCCAGCAGGTTCACATTATCGGTGAGGTCTTTCCACGTTCCGGAGATCCCTTTCACCTCGGCTTGGCCGCCGAGCTTTCCCTCGGTCCCCACTTCCTTCGCCACACGAGTGACCTCCGCGGCGAAGGAGTTGAGCTGGTCCACCATGATGTTGATCGTGTTCTTTAGCTCTAAGATCTCCCCCTTGGCATCGACTTCGATCTTCTGGGAGAGGTCGCCCTTCGCCACGGCCGTCGTCACCTTGGCGATATTTCTCACCTGAGAGGTCAAGTTTCCGGCGAGGAGGTTCACATTGTCGGTGAGATCCTTCCAGGTTCCGGAGACCCCCTTCACATCAGCCTGGCCGCCCAGTTTCCCCTCGGTCCCCACCTCTTTCGCCACACGCGTCACCTCCGAAGCGAACGATCGGAGCTGGTCCACCATCGTATTGATCGTCTCTTTGAGTTCGAGGATTTCGCCTCTCGCATCGACGGTAATTTTTTGCGAGAGATCCCCTTTTGCAACGGCCGTCGTCACCTTGGCGATATTACGCACCTGAGAGGTGAGGTTCCCCGCGAGCTGGTTCACGTTATCGGTCAAATCTTTCCAAGTTCCGGAAACCCCTTTCACCTGCGCCTGGCCGCCGAGTTTCCCTTCGGTCCCCACCTCTTTCGCAACCCGGGTCACCTCGGCGGCGAAGGAGTTGAGCTGATCGACCATGATGTTGATCGTATTCTTCAGCTCCAAGATCTCGCCGCGCGCGTCGACTTCGATCTTCTGCGAGAGATCTCCTTTTGCCACCGCGGTGGTGACTTTCGCGATATTACGCACCTGAGAGGTGAGGTTCCCCGCGAGCTGGTTCACGTTATCGGTCAAATCCTTCCAAGTTCCGGCGACCCCTCTCACCTGCGCCTGGCCGCCGAGCTTTCCTTCGGTCCCCACCTCCTTCGCAACACGCGTCACCTCGGAGGCGAAGGAGCTGAGCTGATCGACCATCGTATTCACCGTCGTACCGATCCGGAGGAACTCTCCTTTGACCGGCCGGCCTTCGATTTCCAACGCCATCTTTTGCGACAGATCGCCTTGGGCCACCGCGCTGATGACGCGGGCGACCTCCGTGGTCGGCCGGGCCAGGTCTTCGATCAACGCGTTGATCGATTCGACGGTGGCCGCCCACATCCCCCGCGCACCGCCGGTCGACGCCCGCTCCGTCATCCGCCCTTCTCGTCCCACCTCACGGCTGACCCGAACGAACTCGTCGGCCCGCTGCTCGCTTAATTCGACCACGTCGTTGAACGCATCGGCGATCTCTCCCAAGACGCCGTTCGGGATGATCGGCATCCGGACGGTAAAATTACCCTCCTTGACCGCCTTCAGTGCCTGGAGAAGAAGCAGTAGGGTCTCCTCGCTGGAGCCGTTCCCATTCTTTGCGCCGCCGCTCCTGACGTTCCCATTCTTGAGCGCGCCGCTCTTTGGGGAAGCGATTTTGGGGGGAGCGATCTTGCCGTTCTTCCCCTTTTGCTTCAGCGAAAGTTTGCCTGCTTTTTTGATCTCGGAGTCACTGATGATCACGTTGTCCCCCTGGGTTTAGAGGTGAGTATGTGGACGTTAAAAATAAAAAACGCGAATAATAGCATTATAAAAAAAACGATTTTTAAGAAGCAAGGTTTATTTCGGAATAATCAGAAAAACGAGAGGGAACAGGGAGAAACGCAAGGGTGAATAATTATATAAAATTCAAGCGAAACATTGCAAGCCCCTGGTCGCTGAGGAGGGAGTGACCCACCTCCCCGCTCCCCCTTGAAGCGCCAAGCCACTTCAGGTAGCATGAGCAAAAGGACGATGCCCGCGCATCAACGTTTCCCCTGGTCCTTGAACCCCTCTCCGATGGGAGCGCCCATGAATCCCCTCTTGATTCAGCCCGCCAGCGATCACTCGATCCTCGTCTCGTTCGGCCACCGAATTTCCCGCCGGGCGCGCGAAAAAGTCCAGTCCTTCACCGCGCGGCTCCTCGCCTCCCGCTTTGATTTTATCGTCAACATTCACCCGGCCTATGCCTCGGTCCTGATCGCCTTCGATCCGTTCCAGATCTCTCACCCGGAGGTCGAATCGCACCTCCTTTCTTTATTGAACGATCCGCCGGCGCAAACCGAGACCGCGGCGCGAACGATCGAAATCCCCGTCTGCTACGGCGCGGCGTTCGGGCCCGACCTGGAGGCGGTCGCGGCACATCACCATCTTGTCCCGGAGGAGGTTGTCCGGCTTCACGCCGAAGGGGTCTATCAGGTCGCCTTCATCGGTTTCACGCCGGGGTTTCCTTATTTGGAAGGGCTCTCCGCCCGACTCGCCACCCCGCGACTCCCCTCGCCCCGGACCCGTGTTCCGGCCGGAAGTGTGGCGATCGGCGGGGCGCAGACCGGGATCTATCCGATCGCGACCCCCGGCGGCTGGCGGATCATCGGCCGAACCACGGTCGATCTTTTTGTCCCGGAGAGAACCTCCCCCTCGCTCCTGTCGATCGGCGACCACGTCCGGTTTCGGCCGGTCTCCCGCGCGGAATTCGATCGGCTGCGTGAGCGGCCTTTATCTGAATCGGTTTGAAGGAGCGCTGATGCCGGCCCTTCGGGTCCTCTCTCCCGGATTCCAAACGACGGTCCAAGACCGGGGACGATTTGGGTTCGCGCAGGTCGGCCTCTCTCCCGCCGGCGCGGCCGACCCGGTTGCCTTCCGGCTCGGCCATCTGTTGGTCGGGAATGACGGGACGGCGGCCTCCCTGGAGATGACCCTCGTCGGCGGGACGTTCGAATTCGAGGCGCGCGGCGTCATCGCGATCACCGGCGCCGACTGCGAGCCGACCCTCGACCACCAGCCGATGCCGCTCTGGACGTCGGTTCCGGTCCGCGCGGGACAGACATTGCAATGCCGCGCAATGAAAGACGGCGCCCGAAGCTACCTCTCTCTGCGCGGCGGCCTCATCGTCTCGAAGGTGATGGGGAGCCGGTCGACGCACCTTCAGAGCGGCATCGGCGGTTTCGACGGGCGGCGCTTGAAGAAAGGAGATTGGCTCGAGATCGGCGGCGCGGCGGACGCCGAAGAAAAACGGCGGAGGACGGTCCGTCCCGAGGTTAAGCAATACCTCGCTGAAAAGTCGATTCTGAGGGTCACCGCCGCGCCGCAAACGCCGCAGTTCCCGAAGGGGGCCCGCGATCTTTTTTCCAGATCGGTCTATACCGTTTCGGAGGCGTCGAACCGGGTGGGGCTTCGGCTGAAAGGTCCGCCGATCGTCCGAGAAAAACCGGAAGAGCTTCTCACCGAAGGAATCTCGGTGGGGGCGGTCCAGCTCCCCGCCGACGGCCAGCCGATGATCCTCTTCGTCGAGCACCCGACGACCGGCGGCTATCCCAAGATCGCGAACGTCCTCTCGGCCGACCTCTGCAAAGTCGGGCAGCTCCGGCCGCACGACCCGGTCCGATTCGAGTGGATCGACTTCGAAGCGGCGATCGCGGCGCTTCGGATCCAAACGGGCGCGATCGGACCGGACGCGCTTCAACCAGAGAAGTAGAGGGAGAAGATGAATCAGACGATCGATCTCAACGCCGACATCGGAGAGCGGCCCGAGGCGCTCGCCGACGGATCCGAAGAGAGAATCATCCGCCTGATCTCCAGCGGGAACATCGCCTGCGGCGGCCATGCCGGAGATGAATCGACAATGGAGGAAGTTCTCCGCCTCTGCATCAAGCAGGGGGTCGCGATCGGCGCCCACCCCGGTTATCCCGACCGGCTCCACTTCGGCCGGGAGCGGCTTCCCCTCTCCTCGGAAGAGATCCAGGCGGCAATTCATCATCAACTCTCCGTATTGGGAAAAAAGGCGAGGGCGCTCGGCGCAACGATCACCCAGGTCAAACCGCATGGCGCCCTTTACAACGCGGCGGCGACCGATCGCGCGCTCGCCGTCGCGATCGCATTCGGCGTCGCCCGTTGGAGCCGCGACCTGTTGTTGGTCGGACTGGCCGGATCGGAGATGCTCAACGTTTGGGAAGAGATCGGATTTCGGACCGCCGCGGAAGCGTTCGCCGACCGGCTCTATGAATCGGATGGGACCCTGCGGTCGAGGAGCAAACTGAGTGATCGAGCGAAGGATACAGAAAGATCGCTGATCACCGATCCGATGCGAGCGGCGGAGCAGGCGGCTCGGATCGTCCGGGAGCATCGGGTGATCTCGGCCGATGGGATTGCCGTGCCGATCGAAGCGACGACCCTCTGTGTCCACGCCGACACACCGAATGCGCCGGAGATTTTGTCCGCCATTCGGCAGCGGCTGACGGAGGAAGGGATCCTGATCCAACCGCTGACTTAATTTTTCCACGATCGTCATTTTCGAGGGGAGAAAAGCATGCAGATAAACCTAAAGTATTTATTTAACTCTTTGCGGGTCCTCGGTATGGTTCTCCTGCTCGTCGGAGAGGGGGTGGCGGCGACCGTTCAGGAGTATCCGGTCCCCTCCGGGTCCCACCCGCACGATGTCGCGCCGGCGCCGGATGGCAGCGTCTGGTACACCGCCCAGGCCTCCGGGCAGCTGGGGCGATTAGATCCGGCGACCGGGAAAACGACCGAAATCAAACTCGGCGTCGGCGCCCGGCCGCATGGGGTGATCGTCGGCCCCGACGGCGCGCCATGGATCACCGACGGCGGCCTCAATGCGATCGTCCGGGTCGACCCGGTGAACCGAACGATCAAATCATTCCCCCTCCCCGTCACCCGCCGGAACGCGAACCTCAATACCGCGACGTTCGATCGTCAAGGTCAACTCTGGTTTACCGGACAGAGCGGAATCTACGGACGGGTCGATCCGAAAACGGGCCAGGTGGAAGTTTTCGATGCGCCGAAGGGAGCCGGGCCGTATGGAATTGCGACGGCGCCGGATGGGAGTGTCTATTATGCCTCGCTCGCGGGGAGCTACATCGCCCGGATCGACACGAAGAGCGGGGGGGCGACCGTGATCACGCCGCCGACGCCGGGACAAGGGGCGCGGCGGGTCTGGGCCGATTCACGCAATCGGATTTGGGTGAGCGAGTGGAATGCGGGGAAGGTGGGGAGGTATGATCCGGCGACGAAGCAGTGGAAGGAGTGGCAGGCGCCGGGCGACAAGCCGGCGATCTATGCCCTCTTTGTCGACGACCGGGATCGGGTCTGGCTGACCGACTTCGGGGCGAATGCGATCGTTCAATTTGATCCGGAGACGGAGCGGTTTGAGACCGTTTCGATTCCGAGTGCGGGTGCGGCGGTGAGGCAGTTGTTGGGGCGGCCGGGGGAGGTTTGGGGGGCGGAGTCTGGGAGCGATAAGCTGGTGGTCATTCGGACGAAGTGATCGACCGCATGGAATTTTTTAAAACAGACGGTCAGTTATAAGAAATAAAAAGGCGGAGAATTAAGAATATTCGAGCGGGGTTTTACCCCACGCCCCACCGTGGGGGCCGATTGCCCGGCCCCCTCCGGCCTCCCCGTGCAGCCGGGGGGAGAGATCCCCCCCGCTCCCCCCTTACGGTCACAACTTGCACCACACGCGGGAGGGCACCGCGGATGGTGCTTCGACAGGTGACCTGATTCGGTAGATGAACCGTCTGATATTAAACGCAGCAGCGTGGGGGGGCGTAGCGCCCATGCCGCGCAGTCGCTTACGATCTTTTTTAATTCAAACACAAATAGCACTAGATTTGGGTTTATCCCCTCGGAGGGGAGATACGCCCGCAGCGTAAGGGCCGCACTGGGGGGTAAGGTGAAACCTCACAAGGAGAGGCCAACCACAGGGTGGCCGACGCGAAGCGATCAGAGACGCCGATATCCATTCTTGAGAGGAGCACCCTCCCGCTTTGCTTAAAGGAGACCGACTGCTTCTCAATAATTCAATCCTTATTTCTTCTCGAGAACCCCGACTCCCCGCTCCCTCAAAAACTCGCCCAGGATCTTCGCCGTATGCGAGCCCTTCTTCACCCGCGCGATTTTTTCCGGCGTTCCCTCCGCCACAATCTGGCCGCCCCCTTCTCCCCCTTCCGGCCCGAGGTCGATCAGCCAGTCGGCTTCGGCGATCACATCGAGATTATGCTCGATGATTACCACCGTGTTTCCCGCAGCGACCAGCCGATGCAGCACCCGGATCAGCTTTTCAACGTCGGCCATGTGAAGGCCGATCGTCGGCTCGTCCAAGATGTAGAGGGAGTGATTAGCCGGGTCGATCGTCTCGGTCTTCGCCTTGGCCAGCTCGGTGACCAGCTTGATCCGCTGCGCCTCGCCTCCGGAGAGGGTGGGACTCTGTTGGCCGAGGGTGAGATAGCCGAGGCCGACCTCTTGGAGGAGACTGAGGGCCCGGTGAATTTTGGTGTGGGCGGAAAAGAAAGGGGTTGCCTCATCGACGCTCATCGCCAAGACTTCGGCGATGCTTTTTCCTTTGAACTGGATCGCCTGCGTCTCCGGGGTGAACCGGGCGCCGGCGCAGACTTCGCAAGCGACCGTCACGTCGGGAAGGAAGCTCATCTCAATCCGCTTGAGTCCCTGCCCTTCGCATGCGTCGCACCGTCCGCCGTTGACGTTGAACGAGAAGCGGCTGGCGGTATAGCCGCGCATCCGGGCTTCCGGCGTCGCGGCGAAGAGGCGGCGGATGTCGTCCCAAAAACCGATGTAGGTCGCGGGACAAGAGCGGGGGGTCTTTCCGATCGGTGTCTGATCGACCTCCAAGATATGTTTTACCGGCTCCCACCCTTTGATCCCGGCGCAGCCGATCCATTCCAGACTTTTCCCCGACGTTTTCGATCCGCGCCGCTCGGCCAGCCTTCTCCGGATATTGTCATGGAGGATACTCCGGACGAGCGTGCTCTTGCCGCTGCCGCTGACGCCGGTGAAGCAGACGAGTCGATTCAGCGGGATCGAGACCTGAAGCGCTTTAAGGTTGTTCAACGTCGCGTCAACCACAGTGAGTGCCGGACCGTTCGGATCGATGTCGCGCCGCGCGATTAGCGGATGGCGGAGCGGCGCGGCGAGGCAGCGGCCGGTGATCGAGGCGGTCTGCTTGATTAATTCCGCGACGCTCCCCTGCGCCACGACATAGCCGCCGTTCTTCCCCGCGCCGGGGCCGAGATCGACGACATGCTCGGCGCTCCGGATCGTCTCCTCATCATGTTCGACCACGACAACGGTGTTCCCCTTCGCCTCAAGCGCATGGAGCGTTTCGAGCAACAGCCGATTGTCGCGCGGATGCAATCCAATCGTCGGCTCGTCGAGGATGTAGCAGACGCCGCGGAGATTCGATCCGAGCTGCGAGGCAAGCCGGATCCGCTGCGCCTCGCCGCCGGAGAGGGTCGGCGCCGCCCGGTCGAGCGAGAGGTATCCCAACCCGACCTGCTTGAGAAAAGCAAGCCGAGAGCGGATCTCGGCGAGAAGATCGCGGGCGATCTCCCCTTCCCGCCCGCGGAGCGCCAATGTCTTAAAGAACCGCTCCGCGCCATCGACCGGCAACGCGGCGAAATCGGCGATGCTTTGATCGCGAAACCGGATCGCCAGCGCTTCCGGCCGCAGCCGCTTCCCCTCGCACTCGGGACAGGCGTTTTCTTTTCCCTCCCACCAGTCGTTCCACCAGATCTCTTCGCCGCTTTGCGCTTCATCGAACCCCTGCAGCTGCAGCCCGGTGCCGTAGCAATGCTCGCACCAGCCATGCTTCGAGTTGTAGGAGAAGAGCCGCGGATCGAGCTCGGCGAAGCTCTTCCCGCAGCGGGAACAGGCGCGCTTCACCGAGAAAATTTCCTCCGACGGCGCAAGCTGAACGACCCCTTTTCCAAAATCGAGGGCCCGCCCGATCAGGTCGCGCAACTCGGTCTCGTTCGCCGGACGAACGACGGTCTCGCCGACCGGCAACTCGATGTTGTGCTCTTTGAATCGGTCCAATCGCGGCCAGGGAGAGACCGGCGTCAGGGCCCCATCGACCCGGAGCCGCGTAAAGCCTTTCGCTTCGGCCCACTTCGCCAGGTCGGTGTAGTACCCTTTTCGGGCGGTGACGAGCGGCGCCAGGAGGCTGATCTTTTTCCCCCGTTGGTCGCGCAGAATTCGGGCGAGGATCGCTTCCGGCGTCTGCGCGTCGATCGGGAGGTCGCAATCGGGACAATATTGCGTGCCGAGCTTCACGAAAAGGAGCCGGAGGAAATGATAGACCTCGGTCATCGTCGCGACGGTGCTCTTCCGGCCCCCTCGACTCGTCCGCTGCTCGATCGCCACCGTCGGCGGAATCCCGAAGATCGCGTCGACGTCGGGGCGCGACGACGGCTGGACGAACTGGCGGGCGTAGGCGTTGAGCGATTCGAGATACCGCCGCTGCCCCTCGGCAAAGAGGATGTCGAAGGCGAGGGTGCTCTTGCCGCTGCCGCTGATCCCGGTGATCACCGTGAACCGGTCGCGCGGGATCTCGACATCGACCCCCCTTAAATTGTGCTCGCGCGCATTGTGAATCCGGATCGCATTGTCCGACGCGGCCGCCCGCCGTCGTTTCGGCGCCGCCGGCTTCCAGCGCGACGCGGAGGCGAGCGCCTCTTCATAGGCCCGGAGCGCCACGCCGGTATGGCTTGTCTCGCATTTGATGACCTCTTGCGGGGTGCCGGCGCAGACGATTCGGCCGCCCCCCTCTCCCCCCTCCGGACCGAGGTCGACGATCCAGTCGGCCGCCCGGATCACATCGAGGTTGTGCTCGATCACCCCGATCGAGTGCCCTTCGGCCAAGAGCCGCCGGAACGCGCCGAGGAGCTTCGCGATGTCGTGGAAGTGGAGCCCGGTCGTCGGCTCGTCGAAGAGAAAAAGGAGTTGTCCGACCTCATTTTTGCCCCCCGCCTCCGCGAGGTGTCCCGCCAGCTTGAGCCGCTGCGCCTCGCCGCCGGAGAGGGTCGGGACCGGCTGGCCGAGCCGGAGGTATTCGAGCCCGACCGCCTGGAGCGGCTCGAGCACCCGTCCGACCTCGGGGAGATCGTGAAAGAAGGCAAGCGCCTCCGCCACCGTCATCTCCAACACGTCGGCGATCGACGCCGGCCGGCTCGTCGGGAGCGCGGTCGATGCGAGCTTCACCTCCAATACTTCGGCCAGATACCGCCGGCCGTCGCAGTCAGCGCAGCGGAGGTAGACATCGCTCAAGAACTGCATCTCGACATGCTCGAAGCCGGAGCCGGCGCAGGTCGGACAGCGGCCGGTCCCCGAGTTGAAGCTGAAGGTCGATGCGGTATAGCCCCGCTCGCGCGACAGCGGCTCCGCGGCGAACGCCTTTCGGATCGGATCGAAGGCGCCGACGTAGCTCGCCGGGTTGGAGCGGGTCGTCCGCCCGATCGGCGACTGATCGACCATCACCGCGCCGCCGATCCGCTCCGTCCCTTGCAGCGCCCGATGCCGGCCCGGCATCTCGGTCGGCCGTCCTTTCGCCTTCCGGATCGCGCGGTAGAGGACGTCTTGCATCAGGGTCGACTTTCCCGAGCCGCTCACCCCGGTGAGGCAGACCAACCGGTTCAGCGGAAACCGGAGATCGACCTCTTTCAAATTATTCTCGGCGGCGCCGAAGAGCTCCAACCAGTCGGACGGCGGCGGCGCGGGGGTGGTCTCAGCCGCGACCTCCCGCCGGCCGGTCAGATAATCGGCCGTGAGTGATCGGCGCGCGGCGCTCAGCTCGCGCGGGCCGCCGAAGAAGACGACCTCTCCCCCCCGCTCCCCCGGGCCGGGACCGATGTCGAGAATCCGGTCGGCGGCGAGCATCACCTGAGGGTCGTGCTCGACGACAATCAATGAGTTTCCGGCATCGCGCAGCCGCTGTAAGACGCCGATCACCCGCCCCATGTCGCGCGGATGCAGCCCGATGCTCGGCTCGTCGAGGACGAAGAGGGTGTTGACGAGGGAGGTTCCGAGCGCGGTGGTGAGGTTGATCCGCTGCACCTCGCCGCCGGAGAGGGTCCGCGATTGCCGATCGAGCGTGAGATAACCGAGACCGACTTCGACCAGATAGTGAAGGCGGGTCCGGATCTCTTTCAAGAGGAGATCGGTCGCTTCATCGAAGGGGGCCGGGAGACGAAGTTGATTGAAGAAGAGATCGCAGCGGTCGATCGGCAAGAGCATCACATCATGGACGGTTAACCCCGGGAGATCGGCAGTCGCGGCCGCGTCAAGGTTGACCGACGCCGGCCGAAAGCGCCGGTCGGGGGAGACGCTCCGATCGGCCTCTTCTTTTGTGCCGAGCCGCCAGAGGAGCGCATCGGGACGAAGCCGCGCCCCGCCGCACGACGCGCAGGGAACATAGGCGCGGTACTTCGCCAGGAGGACCCGGATGTGCATTTTGTAACTCTTCGATTCAAGCCAGCGGAAGAAGCCCCGAACCCCGTACCACTTTCGGTTCGTCCACTCCCCTTCCCCTTCCCCTTCGATCACCCACTCCTTCTGCTCCGCCGTCAGCGCCCGCCACGGAACGTCGATCGGAATCCCCCGCTTCTTGGCGAACTGGATCAGATCGCGCTGGCACTCCCGATTGCTCTCGGTCTGCCAGGGGCGGACCGCGCCGCCGGCGAGGCTCTTCCCCTCGTCGGGGATGACCAGCCCGAAGTCGATCCCCATCGTCCGGCCGAATCCCCGGCAGGCCTCGCAGGCGCCGATCGGCGAGTTGAATGAAAAGAGGCTGGGGATCGGATCGCGGTAGGCGAGGTCGCAATCGGCGCAGTGGAACGCGGAGGAGAACCGCCACGGTCGTCCCGCCTCCCCGGCCGCATTGAGCGGATAGACGTTCACCCGGCCGCGCCCCTGGTGGAGCGCCGCTTCGAGCGCTTCGACCCATCGGGCCCGCCGCTCCGGCGCCATTCGAATCCGGTCGGCAATGATTTCCAACTGCGCCGCCTCTTCCCGGTGAATCCGGGTGTAGCCCTGACCGGCGAGGAGGGTTTTCATCTCCTCGGCGGTAAAGGGAGGAATGATCGGGACCGGGAAGGTGATCAATGCCGTCGTCGCGGCGGCGGCGGTCTCCTTTGAAAACAGCTCTTCGACGATCCGCTCCGGCGTGTCGCGGCAGACCCTTCGACCGCAGCCGCGGCAGTAGAGCTGCGCCGCCCGGGCGAAGAGAAGCTTGATGTGGTCGTTCAGCTCGGTCATCGTCCCGACGGTCGACCGGGAGGTCCGGACCGGGTTGGTCTGGTCGATCGCGATCGCCGGCGGTATCCCATCGATCCGGTCGGCCTGGGGCTTGTCCATCCGATCGAGAAATTGACGGGCATAGGGAGAGAAGGTCTCCACGTAGCGGCGCTGCCCTTCGGCATAAATCGTGTCAAAAGCGAGCGACGATTTTCCGGAACCGGAGACGCCGGTGACGACGATGAGTTCGCCGAGCGGCAGGGTGAGATCGAGCCCCTTTAGGTTGTTCTGACGGGCCCCTTTGATAACGATCGATTCATTCGACATCGTGCCAAAACTCCTTCCAATCTGGATCAGATAGACCCTGCATCTTAGCACGATTCTGGAGGGATGAAAACAGGAGGGGGACGGCCCAGCGCAGGAAAGCGGGTTGGTTTTGTAGGGTGATTTCTGGGGACTTCCAGACCCTTTTAATGAGCCGCTTCCGGGCGGAAAACAATCTGAGTCTGTCTCTAAACGTTTGACAGATGAACCGTCCCGAAGTATAGTACGGACACCACTCAACCTGTTGCTTCACCTCTGTCTGTTCATCAGAAAGGCGGTATGAATCGACGGCCGAAACAGATCTCTCCACCGACCCCTCTGGACCTCTCTCTTCTTCCTTTGTCTTCTTCCTTCAACCTTTCCAAGCCAGGGTCTATTGGAGACCGATTAATAAGGATGAACCTGCGAACGAGGGTCTCTTCTCGTGCCTAAAAAACCCGGACCTCCTCCTTCAAACCGGCCAAACCGGCCGCATCCGGCGCCGCGCCGGCGGAAGAAACCGACGACCTCCGCGTCGGAAGATCAATACCGCGCCCTGGTGGAGAACTCTCCAGACGTCATCGCCAATCTCGATCGCCAAGGGACCATTCTATTTATCAATCACACCTTGCCTCAATATACGGTCTCTGAGGTGATCGGGACCAATCTCGCTCGATACCTGTCGGCGGAAGACACCTCGCGGTATCTGCAGGGGATAAAAAAAATGTTCGCGACCGGAAAACCGCAGAGCATCGAAGTCGCCGCGGCCGGCCCCACCTATTGGCTGAGCCGGATCTTTCCGATGCGGCGCAATGGAAAGGTGGAATCGGCCCTGATGATCGCGACCGACGTCACCGAGCGGAAGCGGACGGAACGGGCGCTGCGGGAGAGCAATGAGCTCAACCGACAGATTATCGAGACGGTTCCGGGCGGGATTGTTCAGGTCGATGCGAACGGAGCGATTCGTCTGGCCAACAAAGAGGCCGAGCGTTTTTTGGGGCTGCGATTCGATGAATTGACCCATCTCTACATCACCGATTTTGACACCCAGACGATTCGGGAAGACGGCACCCCTTTTGAGAGCCGAGATTATCCGGTGTCGAGATGCCTGGCGGCGGGGAAGCCTCAGCCGGCGGCGCTGATCGGCGTCCGCCGTCCCGACGGAAGGATCGGGTGGGGGATCTTCAGCGCCATGCCGATGCGGGATCCAAAGAGCGGGGCCCTCTCCGGCGCGGTGGTCACCTTTCTCGACATCTCGGATCGAAAAAAAGCGGAAGAGGAGGTGAAGCGCTCACGCCAGCAACTGCGGGATCTCTCCGCCCGCCTTCAGAAGATGTTGGAGGAGGAGCGGATGCGGATCTCCCGCGAAATTCATGACGAGTTGGGCCAGCAGCTGACGATTCTAAAAATGGAGCTCTCTTGGCTGACGAAGCAGCTGTCGGGCAATCCGCTGCTTCACCTGCGGACCCAATCGATGTCGAAGCTGGTCGACGGCACCATCCAGTCTGTTCGAAAGATTTCGACCCAGATCCGGCCGGGGGTCCTGGATGACCTGGGGATCACCGCCGCGATGGAATGGCAGGTGGAAGAATTTAAGGCGCGGACCCAGATGCGCTGCCACTTTACCGTGCCGCCGGAGGAGATTACACTGGACTCCGGCCGCTCTACCACCGTCTTTCGAATCTTTCAGGAGACCTTAACGAACATCATCCGACACGCCGATGCCGATGAGGTCAAGATCTCGCTGGAGAAAAAAGACGATCACCTGATTGTCATGGTCAGCGACAACGGCCGGGGGATCGAAAGCGATCAGATTACCCACTCGAAATCGCTCGGGCTGCTGGGGATGCGCGAGCGGGCGCTCCTTTGGGGGGGGACGGTTGAGATCGAGGGGAGGCGGGGGCGGGGGACCACGGTATCGGTGAGGATTCCGCTTCCTCCGGCGGGGGGTGAGGAAGGGGGCTCTTGATCAAGGAGGGGGATTTTGCTGGATTGATTTGGGAAGAGAGACAGGTCGGCTGGGCGTGAAGGTGAGCCTTTACATCTGTGCGTGCGCTTTAGATCTGAGTGTCTAAGGGCGTAGAGTGAAACCCCACGACCCTGATTCTATCTGCCCTCTATTGATCCGCTTAATCCCCCATTCAAGCCGAACCCCATCTCGGCCTTCTCTTGCATTGTCCCTTCGCAAATCTCTATAATAATAAATATAGGTTGCGCCTCAGTACCCATTCTAGAGGGTGGACGCGTTATGATACTCGATCTCCTTGAAACCGTTGTGACTAGCTTGGATGAACTCTTCGACTGGATGATGCCGGTCAAGCAGGAGGGGGACGTCATTCAGCACGATGAGCGGCGGCGGCGTTATCGCAGCTTGGCCGAGGCGATGCCGATTATCGTCTGGACCGCCCGTCCCGACGGGCCGATCGATCACATTAATAAGCAGTGGCGCAATTACACCGGCCGGACTTTCGAGCAAAGCGAGGGATGGCGGTGGATGGCGGCGGTCCACCCGGAAGACCTTCAAAACTGCCTCAACCATCTCACCCAGGCGATTCGGGTCGGCAAGCGCTGTTATCTCGAATGCCGTCTCAGAAAAAACGACGGAGACTACCGCTGGCATCGAATCGAAGTGGTCCCGGAGAAGAACCTGAAAGGGGAGCTGATGGGTTGGTTTGGAACCGCCATCGATATTAATGATCAAAAACGGCCGAAGGCCGGGGCGGAAAAAGTGGAAGAAGAAGTAAAGGTCTCTCCCGACGCCGTCCGCTCCAACGCCTGCTCCCCGTTTCATCCATAGCACGGGTCGACCCTCGAAACAGCACGCAAGCCGATCCCTTCTTCTTCAGGCGCTGATATTGCGGCCGGTCTTCAGCAGGAGCCGCCGATCGGTCACGGCGCTCCCGTCCTATCGAAGCGACTCGATCCGCCCATTTCCGAAATCACCTTACAGATACGCTCCCACTAGACCCGATATCGCGCGGCCGCGGTAAGCGCGCGGTAAGCGGTAGATGAACCGGCCGATCACCGTCCCTTCGAACGGCCCCGGGCCCGGTCATAAGCCGATCGGTGACGTCAGCAGAGGGGGAACGCTCGGGAGAGAGAGGTTATCCGAGCGTTAACAAGATCTCCACCGCGGTCAACGCCACCCGGATGACATTCTCCTCTCCGGCGCGGAGCCGCTCCGGCGTGATTTTGTCTTCGCCCCGCTTCCGCCGGCGGTTGACGACCCCGGTGACCACCCCCGCGCGAAGCCCGAGGGCGGCGCACATTGTTAAGAGGGTCGCCGACTCCATCTCGAAGTTGAGGACCTGCAGCCGCTGCAGCTCATCGGTCAGTCCGCGCAGGCGCCGGAGAAGGTAGTGGGAAAAGCCGTCGGTCCGCTCCTCGCCGGCATAAAAGGTGTCGGAAGAGGCGGTGATGCCGACATGGGTCCGAATCCCCTCCTCCTCGTGCCGTCCGGCCGCTTCAATCAAGGCAAGGAGGACCTCGGGGTGGGAGACCGCCGGATATTCGATCGGCGCGTAGTGGGTCGAGGCGCCGTCCAGCCGGACCGATGCGGTTGTGACGACGAGGTCGCCGATCTCCATCCCCGGCTGGATGGCGCCGGTCGTCCCGACACGGAGGAAGGTCCGGACGCCGAGCTTGGCGAGCTCTTCAATGGCGATCGAGGTCGACGGCCCGCCGATCCCGGTCGAGGTGATGAGGATCGGTTCTCCATTCACCTCCCCCAGAAAGCTGCGGAACTCCCGCTTCCAAGCAAGCTCGACCGCTTTCCCGCCCCCCCGCGCTTCGATCTGCGCGGCGATCTTCGGAACCCGGAAGGGATCGCCCGGGAGGAGCGCCAGCTTCGCCCCCTTCAGCATGTTTCGTGAGAGATCGAGGTGGTAGACCTTCGGCATCCTAGTCGATCGCTCCGCGGCGCCGGACGACGATCTCCTTGATGACGGTCACCGGAGAGAGGTGAAGCAGGCCGACGACCAGTTTCCCGATATCCTCCGGAGGGATCATCTCCTCCGGCGGGACCGAGACCCCCGCGACCATCGGGGTGGCGACATAGCCGGGACAGATCGCGGTCGCCCGGATATGGTATTCGATCGCTTCTTCCAGCAGGCTCTCGGTGAATCCGATCAGACCGAATTTCGAAGCCGAGTAGGCGGCCATCCCTCCCGCCCCTTGTTTGCCGGCCAGCGAGGAGAGGTTAACGATATATCCCGAGCGCTGTCGCTTCATTACCGGCAAGACTGCCTGGGTGCAGAGGAAGGCCCCCTTCAGATTGACCGCTTGAATCTGATCCCAGTCGGCCTCGCTGAAGCTCTCGATTCGTCCCGACTTGCCGATCCCGGCGTTGTTGACCAGCAGGTCGATACGGCCATGACGCCGGACCCCTTCGGCGACAAAACGCGCGACCTGATCCTGTTGCGAGACGTCGGTCGGGAGGGCGAAGACCGTCCCCCCCTCTTTCTCAAGCCGGGCCGCCGCCTCCTGGAGCTCCTTTGGATGTCGCGCCGAGAGGCCGACCGCCATTCCTTCCGCGACCAAGGCGGCGGCGATCGCATAACCGATCCCGCTGCTTCCTCCGGTGATCAATGCCACCTGACCTTTCAGATGCGACATGGTTGCCTCCCTCTTTCAATTGAAGACGATTGTAGCAGCAACCGCCCGCCCGATGCGAGCCCCTTTTTATTCACTCCGTTCTTTTGAGACCGGCATCATCCATTCGGGTGATTGCCCTTTTTTTTCTCTTGAAGCATGATGGTCTTTCCCTTGTAATCGGCTTGACGGGGACCCGCCGGAGAGAAGATATTTAAAGAGAGATCGGACCCGAGAGTTCAGCTTCTCTGGGATCGATCCTCCGGACCGTGCCGTGGGAGCCTCATCGAAGAACCTTCCGTCGGAACGACAGATGGCGACGCAGCGCTCAACCGATCTGAAATTGTTAGTGGAACAGAAAGTGCTGGGGGTTTTGCGCGAGTTCCTCGGCGAGATGGGGATGGATCGCGCAGGACGAGCGCTCTCTCCGGATGCTTCCCTCGACCGGGATCTCGGCCTCGGAAGCCTCGAGCGGGTGGAGCTTCTCCTTCGGATCGAGAAGGCCTTCGCCGTTAAAATCCCGGAGCAGCTGATCGCCGAAGCGAGGACGGTGCGCGATCTTGCCGCCGCGGTCCTGCAGGCCGAATCGCCGGACCGTCCCGTCTCATCGGCGCCGCTTCCGGTGCTCAGCGAGGCGACCCCCCCGCCGGCCTCCGCCGCCACGTTGATGGAAGTGCTCCTGATCCGTGCGCAACGAGAGCCGGACCGTCCCCATCTTTATCTGCCGCAAGAGAGTGGAGAGGAGGAGGCGCTGACCTATCGGCAGCTCCTCACGTCGGCCGGGACGATCGCACAGGGTCTGCTGGAAAAGGGATTGAGACGGGGCGATCCGGTGGCGGTGATGCTCCCGACCGGAATTGATTTCTTCTCGACCTTCTTCGGGGTTCTCTTGGCCGGCGGGATTCCGGTGCCGCTCTATCCCCCCTATCGGATCGATCAGATCGAGGAGTATGCCCGTCGGCAGGTGGCGATCCTTCGGAAAGCGGAGGCCCGTTTTTTAATCACCTCGAACCAAGTGGAAGGGCTCGCCCGACTTCTCTCCCCTCTCGTCCCCAGCCTCAGCGGCATCCTCAACGCCGGCGCGTTCGCGCCGTCCACCGACGCGCCGCCGGCGCCGGCGCTTCAGGCCGACGACCCCGGGCTGATCCAGTTTACCTCGGGGAGCACCGGAACCCCCAAAGGGGTCTTGCTGGCGCATCGGAATATCTTGGCAAACATCCGGGCGATCGGCGCGGCGGCAGAGATCGGTCCGACCGACGTCGGCGTCAGCTGGCTGCCGCTCTATCATGACATGGGGCTGATCGGATCGTGGCTCTGCTGTCTTTATTATGGGATTCCGATCACGATCCTCTCCCCGCTGACCTTCCTCACCCGACCGGAGCGGTGGCTCTGGGCGATCCACTATCACCGCGGGACCCTCTCCGCCGCGCCGAACTTTGCGTACGAGCTTTGCGTCCGGAAGATCGACCCGCGGGCGATCGACGGGCTGGACCTCAGCTCCTGGCGGGTCGCCTTCAACGGCGCCGAGCCGATCAATCCCGACACCCTCGCGCGGTTCACCGAGCGCTTCTCCTCCTACGGTTTTCGAAAGGAGACCTTCTTCCCGGTCTACGGAATGGCCGAGTCCTCGGTCGCCCTCACCTTTCCGAAGGTCGGCCGGCCGCCTAGAATAGACGTCATCGCGCGCGAGACCTTTGAGCGGATGCGTCGCGCCGAGCCGGCGTCCCCTTCGGAGAAGACCCCCCTTCGGTTTGTCTCCTGCGGCGTCCCGCTCCCCGGCCACGCGGTCCGGATCGTCGATGCGGAGGGGGCCGAAGTCGGCGAACGGCAGGAGGGATCGCTCCAGTTTCGCGGCCCCTCGACGATGGTCGGATATTACCGCGATCTTGAGGCGACAGCGGCGACCTTTGTTGACGGTTGGTGCGATTCGGGCGACCTCGCCTACCGGGCCGACGGCGAGCTCTTCATCACCGGCCGGCGCAAAGACATCATCATCAAAGCGGGCCGAAACCTCTACCCCCAAGAGGTGGAGGGGGTCGTCGGAGAGATCCCGGGAATTCGAAGGGGATGTGTGGCGGCGTTCGGCGCCCCCGATCCGGAGATCGGCACCGAGCGGCTGGCCGTCGTCGCCGAGACCCGGGAAGAAGACGAAGCGGCCAAAGAACGGCTGATCGGCGAGATCATCGAAAAGGTCGCCGCGGCGACCGATGTTCGTCCCGACCATGTGCTGCTGGTCCCGCCGGGAACCCTTCCGAAAACATCGAGCGGAAAGCTCCGCCGTTCGACGCTTCGGGACGCTTACCTCAAAGGAGAGGTCGTCCGCCGGCGCGACGCCCCGCTGCTTCAAATCACCCGATTATGGATGGCCGGCGCCTCGATCCGGCTGAAGCGATCGGCCGGAACGGCCGGGCAGCTCCTTTACGCAGGCTATATCGGCCTCCTTCTCCTCTTGACCCTCGTCCCGACCTGGCTGGCAATGTCGGTATTGCCGGGGGGCCGGATCGCCGCCGCTCTCGCCCGACGTTGGTCCCGTCTTTTTCTCGCGCTCGCCGGCTGCCGATTGACGGTCGATGGAAGCGAGCATCTGGCCGCCGGCCCGCAGCTCTTCGTCGCAAACCATGCGAGCTATCTCGATGCGGTCGTCATGATGGCGGCGCTGCCGCCCCGATTTCTCTTCATGGCGAAACAAGAGCTCACCCGGATGCCGATCGTCCGGACCTTTATTAAAAAAGTGGGGCATCTCACCGTCGACCGGCTCGATCCGGCAGAGGGGACCGGGAGCTTGCGGCGGATGGAAGCGGCGCTCCGGGGCGGCCACTCCTTGTTGGTCTTTCCCGAAGCGACCTTTTCCAAAGTCAGGGGGATTCGTCCTTTTCGCCTCGGCGCCTTCAAGCTCGCCGTCCAGAACGGGATTCCGATCTGTCCGGTTGCGATTCGGGGGAGCCGGGAGATCCTTTGGCCCGGCCGCCGGCTTCCGAGACCCGGTCGACTCCAGACCATCATCGGCCGGCCGATCGCTCCGAAAGGGAAAGAATGGCGGGAGGTGATCCGTCTGAAAGAGGAGGTGAAGCTGGAGATCAGCCGACAGGCGGGCGAGCCGGCGATCGACCTGGTGGCGGCGGAGATCGCGCCGGAGTAACCGGCGTTACAGCGTCTCGAGGAGAGAGATTGTAAAGTTTTTATAGGGAGGGGAGAAAATGGCGATCGCGACGATCAACCCGGCCACCGGTGAAAAACTCAAATCATTCGAGCCGTTGAACGATCGGCAAATCGACGAAAAAATTCAGCGCGCCGCCGAGATGTTCCACCCCTACCGTCGGAGCTCTTTTAAAGAGCGGGCCGGCTGGATGGTTCAAGCGGCGCAGATTCTAGAGACCGAGAAGGAGCGCTTTGCCCGCCTGATGACGCTCGAAATGGGAAAGCCGATTAAGGCGGCTGTGGCGGAGGCGGTGAAGTGCGCATCGGCCTGCCGCTATTATGCCGAGCACGCCGAACGGTTCCTCGCCGACATCGACGTGAAGACCGAGGCCCGCCGAAGCTTTATCCACTTCCAACCGCTCGGGCCGGTTCTTGCGGTGATGCCGTGGAACTTCCCCTTCTGGCAGCTCTTCCGGTTCGCCGCGCCGGCGCTGATGGCCGGCAACGTCGCGGTGCTGAAACATGCCTCGAATGTGCCGCAGTGCGCGCTCGCGATCGAAGAGATCTTTCGGCGCGCCGGATTTCCCGAGGGGGTCTTCCAGACGCTGTTGATTGGATCGGGCCAGGTGGCGCGGGTGATCGACGATCCGCGCATCCGCGCCGCGACGTTGACCGGAAGCGTCGGCGCCGGCCGGGCGGTCGGAGGAGAAGCGGGAAGACAGATTAAAAAGACGGTGTTGGAGCTGGGAGGGAGCGATCCCTTTATTGTGATGCCGAGCGCCGACCTCGATCAGGCGATTCAGGCTGCGGTCGCGGCGCGGATCGTCAACAACGGCCAGTCGTGCATCGCCGCAAAGCGGTTTATCGTAGCGGAGGAGATTGCCGATCTTTTTGAGCGGCGTTTTATCGAGGCGCTGGGACGCCTGCAGATCGGCGATCCGATGGACGAGAAGACCGATCTCGGCCCGCTCGCTCTGAGCGACCTCGTCGATACATTGGACGAGCAGGTCCGGAAGTCGGCGGCGGTCGGTGCGCGGATCGCACTGGGAGGAGCGCCACTCGATCGCTCAGGAAATTACTATGCCCCGACCCTCCTCGCCGATATCCCGCCGGAGGCGCCGGCCTATCATGAGGAGCTCTTCGGCCCGGTCGCCTCCCTCTTTCGCGTCCCCGATCTGGAGCAGGCGATCGTCCTTGCGAATGCGACCGACTTCGGTCTGGGAAGCAGCGTCTGGACGAACCGCCCGGAGGAGCAGGCCCGCTTCATCGACGAACTCGACGCCGGGATGGTCTTTGTCAATGAAATGGTCGCCTCCGACCCCCGCCTCCCTTTCGGCGGGGTGAAGCAGTCGGGTTACGGACGCGAGCTGAGCGAGGCCGGCATCCGGGAATTCGTCAACATTAAAACGGTATCGATCCAGAGCGGACCCGGCGCGCGGCAGAGCGCGACCGAGTGAGGAGGCGCTCTGCCGGCCGATCGGAAAAGCGTTTCACGGCGATCAGGCCTTTGCTGCAATCTCTCGATCGATCGACCAGCGCCCGCCGCCGGCGAAAACCAACGCGGCACAGATGGCGATCACCAGGAGATGGTATTCATATCCCTCGCCCGGCTGCTGGCCGAGCCAGTTCATGAAAAATCCGGCCGGCCAGTGAACGAGCCCGATGGCGCCGGCCATGATGACTGCCAGGCTGAGCGCCGCGAAGCGGGTCAGGAATCCGGAGATGAGCAAGAGCCCGCCGATCGACTCTCCCAGGATGATCAGGAGAGCGATGATCCAGGGGATCCCCATCTTCTCGGTGAAAAACCCCATCGTCCCCGAAAAGCCGAAACCGCCGAACCAGCCGAGGAGCTTCTGCGCTCCGTGCGGTAAAATAATCAATCCCATCATGACCCGAAGAATCAGGCTCGACCAAGCATCGTCCGTCTGAAACAGCGCTTTCATAACCGACCTCCCCACCGGATGGTGTGTTGATGCGGCAGCGGGTTTGCGACCCGCCGCCGCGGTGATGTTGCTTTTATTATTTCTCGATATCGAGCTCGTGTTCTTTCCAGGCGCGGAAGCCCCCTTCCATCTCCATCACCGGAAACCCTTTGTCGGCGAATTCCACCGCGGCGGCCGCGGCGAGATGGCAGACCTGCGAGTAGCAGTAGAGGACGTTCGTTTTATCTTTTCTTAGACCTTCCAGCGTTTGCCAACGGTCCTTCGGCAGATTGACGGCGCCGGGAAGGTGTCCTTCCGCGTAATCATCCGCGGCGCGAACGTCGACGACGTTCACCTCGTTGGCCCGAATCGCCCGCTCCAACTCTATCGGGCCGGTGGTGAAGGTCATTTTGGCCGCGAAATACTCTTTTGCTTTTGCCGGATCGTTTACCTTTACTTGGGTGGCCATCGTTCATCCCTCCTTTTTTGTGGTTGATTTCATTTCGTCCCGCTCGAAGCTCTCCTTCAGACGAAGCAGGAGCTCCCGGAGCGTTTTCATTTCGGCGGTGCTGAGCGCCCTCTCAAAATAGGGCTTGAGATAACAAATATGATTTGGAAAGGCCTCTCGAAACTTTTTCTCCCCTTTGGAGGTCAGCCGGATGATCGTGACCCGCCGGTCTTCTTGGGACGGCACCCGCTCCACCAGCCCCTTCGCCTCCAGACGATCAAGAACGCCGGTCAACGTTCCCTTGGTGACCAACGTTTTCTCCGAGAGCTGTTTGCAAGTCAACCCCTTTGTATCCCCCAAGGTTGCAATGACATCGAATTGCGAGAGGGTCAATCCGAGCGAACGGATGTGCGGCTGGTCTTTTCCGACAAAGGCAAAGTAAGTCTCCACCAGCGGACGGAGCACCTTTAAGAACGGCTCATCTCCCGGATCTTTCATGGTCGGACCCATTCGCACCTCCAGAGAATGTATATCGTACTTATTAGTATGGTACTAATTAGGACTAATGTCAAGGGGCTTATAAATAAATTTTATGGCTGAGCCTCACCCTATTTCTCTTTAAAGGAAAGTCGCGGTCCTGATTCGAGAGACAAGAAAAGTCAGCCTGATCCTTCCCCTCCCCTCCCCAACTGTAGTACGATAGAAATGTAAACCGAAGCGCTTGGCGCTCGGATGGAGACGTTGAACCCAGGATGGGCGCACTCTCGGCATCCCCCTCCCTTTTGCACATTTCATCCGTTCTCCTCACGCTGAGACGGAAGCGCCCCTGAGTTCAAAGACGACATTACTGTTGAAGACCGGCAAAACAGACCCAAATCGACGCTCCTTCAGGTGGGATCTCCTCTTCCTCACCGCTCTTGCTCTCCTCATCAATCTCACCGTGCTTCTCTCGGCCTCGGCGAAAGAGAAAAAAGAGCGGGTCGATGTTGAAATCGAAGGGGTCCGGAAAGGGTTGTTGGAAAACATCCACGCCTACCTCAGCCTGGAGCATCCTCCCTCCCCGCCGACCGAAGAGGCGGTCCGCCGGCTTTATGACCAGGCGCCCGACGAAATAAGAAAAGCGCTCCAAGCCCTCGGCTATTATCGACCGACGATTCACTCGGAGCTGACCGAGACCGATTCAGGCTGGCGGGCCCGATTTGACATTGATCCCGGATCTCCGGTGCGGATCAAACAGATTGATCTGGAGATTCTGGGGGAGGGGGCCGAAGATCCGGCCTTTGAGGAGGCGGAGAAAAAACTTCCCCTTCACGAAGGAGATCAGCTCGACCATGGGGACTATGAAAAGGTCAAGGCAACGCTTCAGAATCTCGCTGCCGAGCGAGGCTACTTCGACGCCGCGTTTACGACCCATCGGATCGATGTCAATCTGGAAGAAAACAGCGCCGACATTGTGCTTCACTACGACACCGGGCCGCGATATCGATTGGGCCGGGTCCGCTTCAAGCAGGAGAAAGAGGAGTTCAGCATCCATCTTCTAGACCGCTTCGTTCTGTTCGAACCGGGAACCCCCTACCACACCAACCGCCTTCTGGAGCTCAACGGTGCGCTGAGCGGGAGCGACTATTTCAACACCGTGGAGATCCGTCCCCTTCAGGAGGAAAAAGAGGACCTCTTGGTCCCCCTCGAGGTGACGGTCTCCCCCCGAAAACAGTACCAGCTCTCGGCGGGGATCGGGTATGGGACCGATACCGGGCCGCGGGTCAGTTTCGGCTGGGAAGATCGCTACATCAACCCGTGGGGACACCGATTCCGCGCCGAGACGGAGCTCTCGGTCCTTCGAAAGAGCGTCAGCGCGACCTACGAGGTCCCGCGCTCCTATCCGCCGACCGACAAACTCAAATTCCAAATTGGCCTTCTGCAGGAGCGGACCGAAATCGCGGAGAACAAAAGAGGGCTCGTCGGCGTCAGCCGGAGCAAGGGCCGGTCAAACGGGTGGATTGAAACGATCTTTTTAAACTATCAATATGAGACCTTTCGGATCAGCGACCAGAACGGAATCTCCCATCTGGTCCTCCCCGGCATCACCTGGACGCGGACCCGCTCGAACGATCCGGTCTATCCGACGCAGGGCCACCGGCTCACCTTTTTGATCGAGGGGACCGACCGGGCGCTCGGCTCCGACGTCCGAATGGTGCAAGGCCAAATTCATGCGAAATACATCTATCCGCTCGGCAACCGGCAGCGACTTCTCTTCCGGAGCGAGCTGGGGGCGACGAGTGTCTCCAATTTTAACGAGCTGCCGGTCTCTCTTCGGTTTTTCGCCGGCGGCGATTTGAGCGTCCGAGGATATCGCTATAATGTTTTGGGCCCCAAAAACGACCTCGGCGATGTCATTGGAGGACGCTATCTGATGATCGGGAGTGTTGAATATGATCATCGAATCAAGCAGAGCTTTGCCGCCGCCGTTTTTTATGATCTCGGCAATGCGATCAACCACTTCGACGATCCATTGAAGGAGAGCGTCGGGGTCGGCCTCCGCTGGTTCTCCCCGGTCGGGCCGATCCGGATCGATGTCGCTTATGCCCTCCGCGAGCCGGGAATCTCACTTAGATTGCATGTCAACATGGGGCCCGACCTATGATGCGAAAAATGCTCGGCGCCTTGATCGCATTCGTGATTCTGGTCGGGGCGGCGCTCTTCTTTCTCCTTGGGACGCAGCCGGGAAGCCGGTGGCTGCTGGCCAAAGCGCTTCCGAGAGTTTCCGGCCTCCGGATTGAGCGGATCGAGGGGACGCTGCTCAGCCCCCTCACCCTCCGGGAGATCGACTACCGGAGCGACGGGATGCATCTCAGCATCCACGACGCGTCGTTGCGGTGGGAGCCGAGTCGCCTTCTCTTCGGTGAGGTGAGCCTCGAGAGACTCTCGGTCGAAGGGGTTCGTTACGAGCAGACCGAAACCGCGCCGCCAAAGACCACCCCCCCCGGCGAGATCTCCCTCCCCTCCCTCAATCTTCCGGTCGCCGTTGTGATAAAAGAGGCGACGGTCTCATCGATCACCTTCGTGCAGCCGGGAAGCGAACCGAGGGAGATCAACCAAATCTCCCTCGCCGGACGCGCCGATCGAAACGGCATCGCCATTCAATCGTTGCGGGTGAACGCCCCCGCCTTTGAAGTCGCGCTGCAAGGGGCGCTTCGGCCGAAAGAGAACCCGCCGATCGAGGCGGCGGTCGACTGGAGCGCCGCCCCCTCCGGCGACCTCACCCTTCGGGGAAAAGGGAAGGTTCAAGGCGATCTGAAAAACGCCCAGCTGCTGCACGAGCTGACCGAGCCCTTTTATCTCCGGACGGAGGGAGCGATCGGATACCAAAAAGGTTCCCCGACGTTCGACCTTCATGGCGGGTGGGAGCACCTTCAATGGCCGCCGAGCGGTGACGCCTCGGTCGAGAGCAGCAAAGGGAGCTATCACCTCGTCGGCGGAATCGACGACTACCGTCTCTCCCTCGACACCGCCGTCGCTGGCGCACAGATCCCGGCCTCCGATCTGGGATTGGAAGGAACCGGAAATCAAAATGAGTTTGTCCTCAAACGGCTCGACCTTGCGACCCTCAACGGAACGATGCATGGGAGCGGCCGGTTCGGATGGACGCCGGCGGTTCAATGGCAGCTTTCCTTTTCCGGCGCCGACCTCAACCCCGGCGTGAAATGGACCGAGTGGCCGGGAAAAATCGGGTTCGATATCGCGACCGAGGGTCGGCTCGTGAACGGCACGTCGGAAGGAAAGGTCCAGCTCACCCGCCTCGCCGGAAGGCTGCGCGGCTATCCCCTCTCCGCCCGCGTTCAAGCGGCGGCCCGGGAGGGAGCCTATTCGGTCGATCAACTTCTTGTTCAGTCGGGATCGGCCTCCCTCAAGGCGGCGGGCCGGATGGCCGAGCGGTGGGACCTCCGTTGGAGCCTTAAGGCGCCCGATCTCCTGGCGCTCTACCCCGGCGCCCGGGGGCGGCTGGTCGCCGACGGAACCGTCCAAGGGGCGAAAGCGCTCCCGCTGATCAAAGCGCATGCGGAAGGGGGCGCCATTGATGCGGCCGGCGTTCAGCTCAAAGCGCTTCGTCTTGATTTAAATATCGACATGAAAAATCAGAGCGCCTCACACGTCGCCCTCCTTCTCAATGACTTGGCGGCGGCCGGGCAGGCTGTTCACCAGGCGAGCCTCCGGGGAGAGGGGACGGTGGCGAAACATCAACTGCAGCTCGATGTCGACGCCGGAGAGCGCGGCCTGATCGTTCGGATGGACGGAGGCTGGCGTGAACCAGTGTGGCAGGGAAAGTTGACCCAATCTGAGCTGCGCGATCCGGTCGCCGGCCGCTGGGGCCTGGCGCAGCCGGTCTCCCTGACCCTGAGCGCCCAATCGGTCGAGACGGAACGAACCTGTTTTACACAGGAGCGCGCGCGGCTCTGTGCGACCGGAAAGTGGGAAAAAGCCGGCGCTTGGGAGACGGCCGGCGAGTTGAAACAGATTTCGCTCGATCTCTTGAAGCCGTGGCTCCCCGCGGCCCTCTCCCTCAAAGGGGAGGTCGATGGAAGTTGGTCGGCCTCCGGCGAGGGAGAGCGGTTGGAAGGGGAGGCCAAGCTGATCCCCCGTCCCGGCACCCTCCTTCATCAGATCAGCAAGAAGGAATCGCTGACCGTCCCCTACCAGGACGGGATGATCCTGGTGAGCCTGAAAGAGCAGCGGTTGCAGGCCGACGCGGCACTGACGTTGGTCGGCCAGGGCGGTTTCCGCGCGCAGCTCGCCCTCTCCCCGGCTCTCCCCGACTGGCACGAAGGCCGGCTCGAGGGAGAGCTCCATGCCCATCTCGATCAGTTGCAGCTGATCGCCCTCCTGACCCCGATGATCGAGAAGCCGCAAGGAAAGGTTCAGGTGAATCTTGCCTTCCACGGAAAGCCGGCCGAGCCGAAGGTGAAAGGAGAGATCCTCCTGGAAGAGGGTGCGACCCGTCTGCCAAAAGCAGGGATTGATCTTCGACAGGCGAAGATTGAAATCCGAAGTCGAGACGAGGGGATCCTCTCTCTCCATGCCGAGGCGTTCTCCGGTCCGGGGACGATCCAAATCGACGGCCAGCTCCTCCTCAATCCCCAAGAGGGATGGCCGATCCGATTGTCGATCAAAGGCGACCGGTTCGAGTCGGTCGACCTTCCGGAAGCGCACCTCTTGACCTCGCCCAACCTGACGATCGTATCGAAAGGGCATCGGGTCGACGTCGAGGGGGAGATTTTGATTCCGGAGGGGGCGATCACGCTGAAAGAGCTGCCGAAGGGAGCGGTCCAGGTCTCGGAGGATGTGGTGATCGTCGCGGCGCCCAAAGGTACCGATGTCCGATCCGAAACAGCCTCTCCTTGGGAAATTCATTCCCAAGTCCGCATCCGGCTCGGAGAGAAGGTGACCTTCAAAGGGTTCGGGCTGACCGCTCGGCTGGCCGGACATCTGCTGGCGACCGAGGCGCCGAATCGGCCGACGCTCGGAGAAGGAGAGCTGCAGATCCTGGAGGGGCAATACCGCTCCTACGGACAGAAGCTCGATATCGACAACGGCCGGCTCCTCTTCTCCGGTCCGATCGACAATCCGGGCCTCGATATTCGGGCGGTGAGAAAGATTCCCGAGGCAACCGTGATCACCGTCGGCCTTCATATCGAAGGGACGGCGAAGCACCCGCAGACGACCGTCTTCTCCGACCCTCCGATGGAGCAGAGTGAAGCGCTCGCCTACCTGTTGCTCGGACATCCGCTCAATCAAGCGAACAAATCGGAGGGAAGTCTGTTGACCAATGCGGTGTCGGCGCTTGGATTAAAAGGTGGAGACCTCGTCGCCAAAAAGGTCGGCCGGGCGCTCGGGGTCGATGAGGTTCGAATCCAGACCGACGAGCAGACGAATTCGTTCCAGAGCGCGACGTTGGTCGTCGGTCGATATCTCTCGCCGAAGTTTTATGTCAGCTATGGGATCGGGATCTTTGAGGAGAAGAATACGTTGCTGGTCCGGTACAAGATCAATCGGATTCTGACGCTGAAGGCGGAGAGCGGCGACGTGAACGGGATCGACCTGCTCTATACGAAGGAGTACAACTGATCTTCGATCGCGCGTCATTTTGCCTATTCTGGCTGTTTTGCGAGAACCTCTTTGACCATCTGCCCCAATTCGTTCAAACTGAACGGTTTTGGGATGAATCCGCTGAAGCCTGAATCTTTTAGCTCGGATTGGATCGGGTCGCTGCTGTAGCCGCTGACGGCGACGATGCGGGCCTGCGGATCGATCTCCCGCAATCTTTTGGCCGCCTCCTTTCCTCCCATCCCCCCGGGGATCGTCAGATCGATCATCATGAGATCAAACGGCCGGCCCGCTTCGCTGGCATGACGGTAACGTTCGATGGCGTCGGCCCCCTCGCCGGTCGCCGTCACCTCATAGCCGAGGTGGCGCAACATCTCTCCGACGACGTGACGGATCCCCTCCTCGTCATCGACGACCAAGATCCTCCCCTCCCCTTTCAGCGCGGAGAGCTCGGTCGGCTTCTCCATCTCCTGGATGGCGGCGCCGGGCCGCGCCGGCAGGTAAATCGAGAAGGTCGATCCCGATCCGAGCTCCGATTCGACCTCGATGTGGCCGTCATGTTTCTTGATGATCGAATAGGAGGTAGAGAGTCCCAGCCCGGTCCCTTTCTCTTTGGTAGTGAAGTAGGGATCAAAAATTTTCATCAGGTGCTCGCGCGGCATCCCGACCCCGAAGTCCCGGATCGAGATCCGGAGATAAGGACCCTCTTTCAGCGGAACGGTTCGGCTCTCCTCCTCTTCGACCCAACGGTTCTCCGCTTTAATTTCGATCGTTCCCCCCTCCGGCATCGCCTGCTGCGCGTTGAGGATGAGATTGTGAATGACCTGACTGATCTGCCCCTCGTCGATTTCGACCGGCCAGGGCGCCTCATCCAATATAAAACTGCATCGGACGTTCGACCCTCGGACGGCGAAGTTCGAAGACTCTTTGAGGAGGTCGACCACCGAAGCGGTCTTCTTCACCGGCGTTCCTCCTTTGGCGAAAGTCAGCAGCTGCTGCGCGAGGTCGCGCGCCCGATTCGACGCCTTCTCCGCCTGGGTGAGGTGCCGGTGTAGATCGGTGTCGGAATCAATGGAGAGCATCGACAGAGAGAGGTTTCCGAGAATCGAGGTGAGGATGTTGTTAAAATCGTGGGCGACCCCTCCCGCCAAAATTCCGAGCGGCTCCAGCGTGCTCGTCTTGAGGAACTCCCCTTCCATCCGCTCCTTCTCGGTGACATCCCGAAAGACCAAAACGACCCCGATGATCCTTCCCTCTCGATCGCGAATGGGGGCGGCGCTGTCGGCAATGGCATGTTCCTTCCCGTCGCGTGCGATCAGGAGGGTGTGGTTCGCCAAGGCAACCACTTCCCCGGTCTCCAGGACCTCTTGAACCGGATTTTCGACCTTGGCGCGGCTCCTTTCATCGACGATCCGAAAGACGGTCTGCAGCGGCCGGCCGATCGCCTCCTCCGCCCCCCAACCGCTGAGCGCTTGCGCCGCTTTGTTGATGAAGAGAATCGATCCGGCGACGTCGGTCGCCATCACCCCGTCTCCGATAGAACCGAGGGTAACGGCCAACCACTCCTTCTCCGCCGCCAGCGCCTCCTCGGTCCGCTTCCGATCGGTGATGTCGCGGTAGTTCACCACCACCGCCCCGACGCCGGGGTCCTCGATCAGGTTCGTCGCAATCCCTTCCATCCAGCGCCAGGCGCCGTCTTTGTGCCGAATCCGGTATTCGGCCGTGACGCGACGGCCCGGCTCGTGAATCAACCGACCGAAAAGGAGGCGGGTCCGCTCTTGGTCTTCGGGATGGATAAGATCGAATACCTTTTTGGTGATGAATTCATCGATCGAATAGCCGAGCAGCCGGGAGGTTGACGGGCTGGCATAGAGGGTTGTCCCGGACGCCGTCACCAGCGCGATCGCATCCGAACTCTGCTCGATCAGCGCCCGGAACCGCCGCTCCCGTTGGTGAAGTTTCGCCTCGATCTCCTTTCGCTCGGTCAGGTCCCGAAGAAATCCTTGGAACAGCGGCGGCCCGTCCAATGGAATCCGGATGATCGTCAGCTCGACCGGAAATTCGGTTCCGTCGGCCCGCATCGCCGTTGTTTCGATCCGCCGGTTCAAAATAGATCCTTCTTCCGCCGCGAGGTATCTTGCGATCGCCTCCCGATGGCGTTCTCTCAAATGCGGCGGGATGATCCGATCGGCGATGTTCAGGCCGAGGATGCTTCCCTTTGAATAGCCGAACATCCGCTCGGCCGCCGGATTGAACTCCAACACCGTCCCCTCGTGATCGATGGTAATCATGCTGTCGGGGGCCGCCGCCAAGATCGCCCGTTTTCTCGTCTCGCTTTCCCAGAGGGCTCTTTCGGACTCTTTCCGGTCGATGAATTGTCCGATCTGGCTTCCGATGTTCGACAGCAGCTGTAGTCGTTCCGTATTGGGCCGTTTGACCTCGCGGCTGAAAAACTCAATCACTCCGGAGACGCCCGTTCTCCCTCGGATTGGAAAGGCGAGCGCGGCGCGGAGTCCCGCCCGTTGCGCGCTCGCCTTCCGGGTAAAATTGTCGGCTTCGGCAATATCGGGCAACCAGATCGGCTCTCCGTCGGTCCAGACCTGTCCCGGAAGCCCCTCGTCCGGCCAGAAGAGGCTCTCCCGGTTGGTCGACTCAAAGGGGGCGGCATCGATCGCATTGATCGATGCCCGGCTCCAGCTTTCGATACAGGTGAGGACGCGCACCTGATCGTTCGTGATCCAAAAGAGGCCGAGATCCCATTCGAGGTTTTCGCAGAGGATTTGAAGGATTCTCGGGGCCACCTCGGTCAGCGCTCTCGATTTGGCCAGAATCTGCGTCACCGCATGCTCGGCGGCAAGGTGGCGCTCGATCCGTTTGCGATCATTGATCTCGGCTTGAAGGTCGGTATTCATCGCCTGGAGCTGCGCGGTTCGATCGGCGATCCGCCGCTCCAGCGATTCGTTGAGATGTTTGATTTTCTCCTCCGCCTCCACCCGCTCGGTCCCGTCCCGCACCAAGGCGATGATGCGATTGAAACGGGGGTCGGCGTGTTGCTGATAAGAGAAGCTGGTCTCTCCGGGAAAGACCGCTCCGTTCCGCTTTCGGTAGCGGAGGATGGTCAAGGGGACGTTTCTATCCGGCCGACCTTCCGGCAAATCGGCCTCCGCTGCGAAGAGGGAGAAGAGCGTCTTTCCCTTTAACTCAGCATTGGTATAACCGAAGAGAGCGGTAAAGGCCGGATTGCAGTCGAGGAGGGTCCACGCCGCATCGGAGACGACGACGGCCTCGTCGATCCGGTTGAGAGTCTGGTCTATCGGATGGAAGGGAGGATGGGAGGTCTGCGGAGGCGCTTTCCCCTGCCGCAGTGCGGCCCAGAGCGATCCGGATAGGAGAAGGACAACCCCCGCAAAAAAAAGAAGAAAGATCATCTCTGCTCCCTATGATAAACCGTCAAACAGCTCAGTCGATCATCCACATCCTGTTGGAGCAATTCCGCTATTCAGGTCGGGCAAATATACCAGCAGAGACCCGAATTGATATTGTGAACGAAACAAAAAAACATTTCAATAAAAAACAAACCTCTCTCGGCATTCTGTCGAAAATAAAATGGATAAAATGGATTACATGCATTTGCGCAGACGTCTTTTCTATTAGGGAAGTTCGATTTTGAATCGAAAGGGACCCGGCCTGACCGACGCGACCCGGCAGAGAAGCGCCGACCGCAGCGGAGCCGGGTTCATCTACCTTTATTTGCGTCCGGCTGCGGAAGGGGCCTCAGCGTGTCGGTGCCGGCCCCCCCGACGGTCGGACCGGATCAACGGCGTCCGAACGGTTCGGATCAAGGGCATCGCGAAGGCCGTCGCCGAGAAAGTTGAAGGCGAGCATCGTGATTAGAATCGCGAGGCTGGGGAAGATGATCAGATGGGGGTAAAACTTCAGCGCCTTCCATCCTTCATTTGCCAGCGTTCCCCAACTCGCCGCCGGCGGGGTCAATCCGAGGCCGATGAAGCTGAGGGTCGATTCGGCCAAGATCGCCGACGGAATCCGGAAGGTCAAGGTGACGATTAAGACGCCGACGGTATTTGGAAGAATGTGCCGAAAGAGAATCGAAAGATGGGTCGCGCCGATCGCGCGGGCCGCCTCGATGTAAGCGCGCTCCTTGAGGCGAAGGACCTCCCCCCGGATCAGCCGCGCCACGGTGATCCACCCGACGAGGCTCAAGGCCAAAAAGACGCCGAGCACGCCGCGGCCGATCACGACGGTAATCAAGATAATCAAAAGGAGATCGGGAAGGGCATACAGGACATCGATCCCCCGCATCATCAGATTATCGGTCCTCCCCCCAATGTAGCCGGAGAGCGCGCCGTAGAGGGTTCCGACGATCAATGCCGAGAAGGCAGTCAACAAGCTGACCGACATCGAGACCCGGGTGCCGTAGATCAACCGGGAGAAAAGGTCTCGCCCGAGCTCGTCCGTTCCCATCCAATGAAGGCGGCTCGGAGGAGAAAGGGCCCCCGCGGTGTCTTGCAGATCATAGGGATAAGGGGCCATCCCGTTTCCGAAAACCGCGACGACGATCAGCAGCGCAATCAACCCGAGGCTCGCCAGGGCGATCCGATCCCGCCGGAATCTTCTCCAGAATCGGTCTTCTCCCTTTTCCAATGGCTACTCCAGCCTCACGCGGGGATCGATGAGCGTATAGAGCAGATCGACCAGCAGGTTGGCGATCACAATCAGGACGGCATAAAGAAGGGTTACCCCCATGATCAGCGGATAGTCCCGGTTGGTGACCGCCGTGATGAAATATTTCCCCATTCCCGGAACGGAGAAGATGAATTCGACCACGAATGAGCCGGTCACGAGGGTCGCGGTGAGCGGTCCCAAAATCGTGACGACCGGTGTGATGGCGTTCTTCAAAATGTGCCGAAAGAGAATCGCTGTTTCCGAGAGCCCCTTCGACCGGGCGGTCCGGACGTAATCTTGTCGGTTAGTCTCCAAGATACTCGATCGGGCGAGCCGCGCGATGTAGGCGGCCGGGGCCAGTCCCAAGGCGATCGCCGGGAGAACGGCATGCCGGGGGTCTTCCCACAGGGCCGGCGGAAAAATTTTATAGCGATGCGAAAAGAAATAGATCAGAAGCGCCCCCAAAACAAAGTTGGGGGTGGAGACGCCGGCGGTGGCAAAAAACATGCTGGCCCGGTCCCACAGGGTGTGGGCCGTCACGGAGGAGAGGATCCCGGCGATCAGTCCAAAAATCAGCGCGAAGCTGAGCGCCAGGAAGCCGAGCTGCATCGACACCGGAAAGGTATCGGCGATGACGTCGTTCACCGTCCGTCCCAAATATTTGTACGACGGGCCGAGGTCGCCGCGGAGCAGCCCTTCGATGTAGAGGAGATATTGTCTGGAGAGCGGCTGATCGAGATGATACTTCGCCTCGACGTTTGCTTTGATTTCGGGGGGAAGCTTCTTTTCTTTATCAAACGGCCCGCCGGGGACGATGTGCATGATCAGAAAGGTGAGCGTCGCCACGACCCAGAGAACGGGGATCGCCCAAAGAAGCCGACGAAGAATAAAGGTGAGGATCATCTGGACAGTGTAGCGATTCTGATCATTGAAGTCCAGAGTTTCGGATTTCGAGGGGGGGCTTAATATAGAGCGGGGCTGTTTTGGTGGATCTCACTGCATTAAGGCCGTGGGGTTTCACCCCGCCCCCCACCGTGGGGGCGCCTCGTCGCGCCCCCTCCGGCTTCCCCAGACGCCGGGGGTGGAACCCCCTGGCCCCCCTGCGGCCGAACTCGGCGCGACCGCACAAGAGCAGTGCGGACTG